>NZ_JACARZ010000082.1:0-20047 GCF_013386315.1 Pseudomonas sp. P7779
CAGCGGGCGGAAGCCCCCTCACCCCAACAGCCCCCCTCCACGGATCACCGCCGCTGATAGCACTACATTCAGCACCAACCCAAACCCCTCCAGTTAACAAAACATAACGTAGCGCCGATTGTCAGACGATTCCAAAGCCCGCTAGGATGGCCCAGCTTGCCCAAGGCGCTCTAGATTGCAGGTTTCAGGGCTCCCCGCGGCAAGACGACCTAACAATAATAAATGGGAGAAAGGTCTATGAGTGAGCCTGTCATGGGTGTGGTGTTTTTCCGCCCGAAGGCCACGCGCAGGGTCGCATTGCTGGCCACAGCGCTCTCGTTGCTGGGGGTTGTCGCGTTGTCGACACCGGCCCATGCCGCCACAGAAACCACCGCCGCCGCGGTGTTCGCCATTGACTCCCCCAAGGCCGCCAAAAGCCTGATGATCGACGTGGTCCACGCAGGCAAGCGCCTGGTCGCGGTCGGTGATCGCGGGCACATCCTTTATTCCGACGACCAGGGTGTCACCTGGACCCAAGGCAAAGTCCCCACCCGGCAACTGCTGACCGCCGTATTTTTCGCCGACGACCAACACGGCTGGGCGGTGGGCCATGACGCACAGATCCTCGCCACCACCGACGGCGGCGTGACCTGGACCCAACAATTCCAGGACCTCAAGCGCGAAGCACCGCTGCTCGACGTCTGGTTCAAGGACGCCAGCAACGGCTTTGCCGTGGGTGCCTACGGTGCGCTGATCGAAACCACCGACGGGGGCAAGACCTGGAACGACGTCAGCGACCGCCTCGACAACGAAGACCAATACCACCTCAACGCCATCGCCCAGGTGAAAGATGCCGGGCTGTTTATCGTCGGTGAGCAGGGCAGCATGTTCCGCTCCCATGACGAGGGGCAAACCTGGGAAAAACTCGAAGGCCCCTACGAGGGCTCGCTGTTCGGCGTGATCGGCACCGCCCAGGCGCAGACGCTGTTGGCCTACGGCCTGCGTGGCAACCTGTTCCGCTCCACGGATTTTGGCAGCACCTGGGAGCCGGTGGAGCTGAACGCCACTCGTGGCGCGCTGGAGTTCGGTTTGTCGGGGGCGACCCTGCTGGACGACGGTTCCATCGTGGTAGTGGGCAACGGTGGCAGCGTGGTGGTCAGCCACGACGACGGCCTGACCTTCAGCGTATTCAATCGCCCGGACCGCATTTCGCTGTCGGCGGTCACCGCGGCGGGCAACGGCAACTTGATTCTGGCGGGGCAGGGCGGCGTTCGCGTGGCCAGTGCAACCGGCGCCGAGCCGACAAAACAATAAGAAGGCGGGGACACAATGAGCAGTCATCACAACGACAAGGCCACGTTTCTCGAGCGCCTGATTTTCAATAACCGCCCGGCAGTCATCACGATCTGCCTGCTGGTGAGTATTTTCCTGTTCTGGCAGGCGACGTTGATTCGCCCGTCCACCAGCTTCGAAAAAATGATCCCCCTCCAGCACCCCTTCATCGAGAGGATGATGGAGCACCGCAACGACCTGGCGAACCTGGGCAACACGGTGCGCATTTCGGTGGAGGCCAAGGACGGTGACATCTTCACGAAGGAGTACATGGAGACCCTGCGCCAGATCAACGATGAGGTGTTCTACATCTCCGGCGTCGACCGCTCCGGCCTCAAGTCCCTATGGAGCCCCAGCGTGCGCTGGACCGAAGTTACCGAAGAAGGCTTTGCCGGCGGTGAAGTGATCCCGCAGAGCTACAACGGCTCGCCGGAAAGCCTCGACCAGTTGCGCAACAACGTGCTGAAGTCCGGGCAGGTCGGGCGGTTGGTGGCCAACGATTTCAAGTCGAGCATCGTCGACATTCCGCTGCTGGAGTCCTATCCGGACCCACAGGACCAGGGCAAGCTGCTGGCCCTGGACTACCGCAAGTTCTCCCATGAGCTCGAAGACAAGATCCGCGACAAGTTCGAAGCGCAGAACCCCAACGTCAAGATCCACATTGTCGGTTTCGCCAAGAAGGTCGGCGACCTGATCGACGGCCTGGTGATGGTGGTGATGTTCTTCGGTATCGCCTTCGTCATCACCCTGGTGCTGCTGCTGTGGTTCACCAACTGCCTGCGCAGTACCGTCGCGGTGTTGAGCACCACGCTGGTGGCGGTGATCTGGCAGCTCGGGCTGATGCATGCCCTGGGTTTCGGGCTGGATCCCTACTCGATGCTCGTGCCGTTCCTGATCTTCGCCATCGGTATTTCCCACGGCGTACAGAAGATCAACGGCATCGCCCTGCAATCCAGTGATGCCGACAACGCCCTGACCGCGGCCCGGCGTACCTTCCGCCAACTGTTCCTGCCGGGCATGATCGCGATCCTCGCCGATGCGGTCGGTTTTATCACCCTGCTGATCATCGACATCGGTGTGATCCGCGAGCTGGCAATCGGTGCTTCGGTGGGGGTGGCGGTCATCGTGTTCACCAACCTGATCCTGCTGCCGGTGGCGATCTCCTATGTTGGCATCAGCAAACGCGCCATCGCCAAGAGCAAGAAGGATGCGCACCGCGAACACCCGTTCTGGCGCCTGCTGTCGAAGTTCGCCAGCCCCAAGGTCGCGCCGGTGTCGATAGCCCTGGCGCTGATCGCCTTCGGTGGCGGCCTCTGGTACAGCCAGAACCTGAAGATCGGTGACCTCGACCAGGGTGCACCGGAACTGCGTCCTGACTCGCGCTACAACAAGGACAACAACTTCATCATCAACAACTACTCCACCAGCTCCGACGTGCTGGTGGTGATGGTCAAGACCCCGCCCGAAGGCTGCTCGCGGTATGAAGCCATGGCGCCCATCGACCAGTTGATGTGGAAGATGCAGAACACCGAAGGCGTGCAGTCGGCCATCTCGCTGGTCACCGTGTCCAAACAGATGATCAAGGGCATGAACGAGGGCAACCTGAAATGGGAAACCCTGTCGCGCAACCCGGACGTGCTGAACAACTCCATTGCCCGTGCCGATGGCCTGTATAACAACAATTGCTCCCTGGCGCCGGTGCTGGTGTTCCTCAACGACCACAAGGCCGAAACCCTCGACCGCGCGGTGCATGCGGTGCAGGACTTCGCCAAGGAGAACAACAAGGACGGCCTGGAATTCATCCTCGCCGCCGGTAACGCCGGGATCGAGGCGGCCACCAACGAGGTGATCAAGGAGTCCGAGCTGACCATCCTGATCCTGGTTTACCTGTGCGTGGCCACCATGTGCATGATCACCTTCCGCTCGTGGGCGGCGACCCTGTGCATCGTGCTGCCGCTGGTGCTGACCTCTGTGCTGGGCAACGCGCTGATGGCGTTCATGGGCATCGGTGTCAAGGTCGCGACCTTGCCGGTGGTGGCGCTGGGGGTGGGGATCGGCGTGGACTACGGCATCTACATCTACAGCCGCCTAGAGAGTTTCCTGCGGGCCGGCCTGCCGTTGCAGGAAGCCTATTACCAGACGCTCAAGTCCACCGGTAAAGCCGTGCTGTTCACCGGCCTGTGCCTGGCAATCGGCGTATGCACCTGGATCTTCTCGGCCATCAAGTTCCAGGCCGACATGGGGTTGATGCTGACCTTCATGCTGCTGTGGAACATGTTCGGCGCGCTGTGGCTGCTGCCGGCGCTGGCACGCTTCCTGATCAAGCCCGAGAAGCTGGCGGGGCAGAAGGGCAATTCGCTGTTCGCCCACTGATCCAACGCTGTTTGCCAAAACGCCGTGGCCTGTGCCACGGCGTTTTGCATTGCGCGGGCTTAGGCCGATGCAACGATTTGACCTATCATGAGGTCTTTCCTCTTGATGATTGATGGTTATGACTGCCGACACCGCTACCTTGCCCGACGCTTTTGAAGACTGCCAGATGGTCGAAATCGATGGCCTGCACAGCTTCGATTTCAGCCTGGATGACCAGACGTTATTGATCATCTGCATGGACGGTCGCGTCGAGAAGCGCTGGAGTTTCACCCTGGAGCAAGTCAAGGCGGCGACCTTTGATCAAACCCTGCAAAGCTGGACACTTACCGATGACAAGGGCGAACACCGCCTGGTCTGCATGAGCGGCGTCACCGGCAACAATAATGACGAGGATGAAACGGATGATGATGCGTAAATTCTGGCCCCTGCTGATGGCCGGCAGCGTAGGCGCAATGTCGGTCCAGGCCGCGCCGGTGGACACCTATGAATTGCTCGTTGGCAGCTACACCGCCGGCACCAGCGAAGGTATCTACCGTTTGCAGTTCGACAGCCGTACCGGGCAGTTCAGCGGCCAGCCGGTGCTCGCCGCCAAGGCGGCCAACCCGTCGTGGCTGACCCTGTCCAAGGACCAGAAGCACCTGTTTGTGGTCAACGAAAACGGCCCGGGCCAAAAAGACCCGGTGGGGCGCGTCAGCAGCTACAGCATCGACCCGAAGAACCATCAACTGACCCTGATCAACCAGGTGCAGAGCCTGGGCAACGAGCCGACCCATTCCAGCCTGGCCAGTGACGGGCGCTACCTGTTCGTGGCCAACTATTCGGTGCTGGAAGATCCGGGCGGCAGCCTCGCGGTGCTGCCGCTAGACACCGAAGGCAAGCTGTCGCCGCCAGTGCAGTTGAGCGGGCACCCGGCCAGCCGGGTCAACCCGGAGCGTCAGGCGTCCAACCACGTGCATTCGGTAGTGTCTTCGCCGGACGGCAAATACGTGTTTGTCCAGGACCTGGGGGCGGACAAGATCTTTGCCTACCACTACGACCCCAAGGCCAACCATGAACTGCCGCTGACCCCGGCCGACCCTGCGTTTGTGCAATTGCCACCGGGCAGCGGCCCGCGGCACCTGCTGTTCACCGCAGACGGCAAGCACGCCTGGCTGACCACCGAGATGAGCGCGCAAGTGGCGGTGTTCGACTACAACGATGGCAAGCTGACCCAGAAGCAACTGGTCAACTTCGCGGATGGCCAGCCGGTGTCCGACAAGGCCGGTGCTGCACTGCACACCTCAAGCGACGGCAAGTTCCTCTACGTGAGCAACCGTGGCACCGCCAACCAGATGTTGGTGTTTGCCATCGACCCGGCCACTGCGCAGCTCAAAGAGATCCAGCGCCGATCGGTGGAAGGTGACCATCCCCGGGAGTTCGCCCTGGACCCCAGCGGCAAGTTCCTGCTGATCGCCAACCAGAAGAGCAACGAGATTGTGGTCGTCGAGCGCGATCCCAAGACCGGTCTTTTGGGCAAAACCGTGCAGAAACTGGCGATTGATGCCCCCAGCGACCTCAAGTTCCTGGTGCGGCAATAAGCCACAGGCCCCGCAGTGCGGGGCCTGACTTGTTGTATTAATACTATTAATAGCGGCTAGTGTTTCAATGAATTTCTAAGGCTATCCCCTCGGGCGTAAGTTTGGTTCCAAGGCCAACACAGGCCACCAAGCCAACCGAACACAAGGGTTACCGACATGAACTTCAATCTTTTCTCGATCATCGCCGCTTCCGCTGTTTCCGCCACCGTAGCGTTGCCAGCCAGCGCCAGTGTTGAAATCAGCAGCAAAAAAACCAGCACCAGCGCCTACACCCAGAAATACCTGCAACAAAGCGCCAACTTCTACGCAGCGCTGGACCACAAAATCCAGAACTGATCTTGAAGCTGATGAAGATCAAATGTGGGAGCGGGCTTGTTCGCGAAAGCGCCGGGTCAGTCTATACATGGGCTGACTGATACACCGCCTTCGCGAGCAAGCCCGCTCCCACATTTTGTCCTGCGACAGTCTCAGGTTTTTGCCATCACGGCGATGAACAACGGCGATTCCAGGAAGCGCTGCAACCAGCCCTGCAACCGCGGATAGGGCGCCCGGGCAAACCACTCCCGATCCACATGGGCAAACTGCCGCACAAACGGTGCAAGTGCCACATCCGCCAGGCTCAAATGCCCGGCCAGCAAATACTCCCGCTCCGCCAGCAACCCCTCCAGCTTCATCAAAAACACCTCACCCTCGGCCCGATAATGCTCCATCGGCTGCTCCGGATAGCGCTCGGCATACTTGTATCGATTCAATTGATGTTTGAAGCCCTGATCATTCTCTTCAATCAGCGCCTGCGTCGCCCGATCATCCCCAAGCAACCAACCCTCAGGATCGTTCTGTGCCAGTGCCCAGCGCATGATCGCCAGGCTTTCATCGATCACCCGGCCATCCACGCTCAGCACCGGCACCGTGCCTTTGGGTGACAACGCCAGCATCTCAGCCGGCTTGGCCTTGAGGCTGACCTCGATGATCTGCACCGCCAGCCCTGAATACCGCAGGGCCATCCGCGCCCGCATTGCATAGGGGCAACGGCGGAACGAATACAACACGGCCTTGCTCACTTGACCTCCAGGGTGCTCAAGCCATTGCCCTGGCGCTTGACCTGAATCTGCACCGGAATCCGCTCGTGCATTTCCTGCACATGGGAAATCACCGCCACCTTGCGGCCCTGGGCCTGCAAGCCGTCGAGGGCGTCCATTGCCAGTTGCAGCGACTCGGGATCGAGGCTGCCAAAGCCCTCGTCGATAAACAGCGACTCGATCTTCAACGTGCTCGACGCCATCGACGCCAGGCCCAAGGCCAGCGCCAGCGACACCAGGAATGTCTCGCCACCCGACAACGAATGCACCGAACGCAGTTCGTCGCCCATCTCCGTGTCGAGTACCAGCAGGCCGAGCATGCTGCCGCCGCGCTTGAGGCGGTAGCGGCGCACCAGTTGGCGCAGTTGGACGTTGGCGTGGTGCACCAGCAGGTCGAGGTTGTAGGCCTGGGCGATCTTGCGGAAGGTATCGCCGGTGGCCGAACCGATCAGCGCATTCAGGCGTGCCCAGCGTTGCCATTCGTCGTAGGCCTTGGCGATCTCGGCCGCCAAGGCCTGGTTGGCATCCTGGCGGCGCTGGTCGTCGGCCTGTTGGGCGCGCAGTTCGGCGCAGTGTTTTTCGCCAATGATCAGCGCGGCATTGAGTTCGGCCAGGGCGCTGTCCAGTTGCTCGGCGTCGAGGTTGCCGTTGTGCAGCGCCTGGTGATCCTTGAGCCGCTGTTCGCGCTCTTGCAGCAACACCTTGGCCTGCTCGATGGCTTTTTCGCTGTGTTGCAGTTGCTGGCGTAGCTCGGCCACCTGCGGCTCATCGAAGGCCACCAGGCGCGCCAGGCCTTCGTCATCGAGTTCCGGGTGCAACGCGCGCCAGTCGCTCAGGCGCGTAGTGAGGGCCGCGTGTTCGGTTTCCAGGGACTGTTGGCGTTCTTGCAGCGACTTGAGGTCGGCGGCCAGTTGGATCAACTGGTTGCGGGTGTCCTGCAACTGCTGGTTGGCCTCGCTCTCATGCTGGCGAGCCTGCTCGACGGCCTGGTCCAGCTGCTGTTGCCAGTGCTCGGCGCTGGGGCTTTCGCCCAGCAGACCGGCGAGCTTTCCCTCGGCCGCGTGTTGCAGGGCGCTCTGTTCGGCGAGCTGTTTGTGCAAAGTCTCCAGCTGCTGCTGGCGGTGTTGCTG
Source organism: Pseudomonas sp. P7779 (assembly GCF_013386315.1). Lineage (NCBI taxonomy): Bacteria > Pseudomonadati > Pseudomonadota > Gammaproteobacteria > Pseudomonadales > Pseudomonadaceae > Pseudomonas > Pseudomonas sp. P7779. Next base: position 7,471 of record NZ_JACARZ010000082.1, read on the forward strand.
GCGGTCCTGCTCTTTCTCGATGGCTTGCTGGCGCTGTAGCTGCTCGGCCAATTCTTCCTTTTGGTTGTCGAGCTGTTCCAGGCGCTGGCTGACCTGCTGGTCGAGCAACATGAAGGTCGCCGCCGGCTCGCTGCGCAGGCCTTCGAGGGTCTCGGTGGGCAGCAGGCTGGCGAAGGCGTTGAGTTCTTCGTCCAGGCGTTCGCGGTCGTTGGACAGTTCCCGTTGCTGGTCGATCAGTAACTGGCGCGCCTGTTGGCTGGCGTCCTGGGCGGCTTGCAGTTGTTGCTGCAAACGCCCGGCGTTCTGTTGCAGGTTGAGCAGGGCGCCCTGGCGTTGCTCGTCCTGGGTGAGGCTCTGGCTGAGCTGGCTCAGTTGCTGGGCGAGCCAGGCGTCGCGCTTGGCCGCGTCCTGGTTGAACAGCGAGGCCGACAGCGGATGGGCTTCAAGGCTTGGCAGCAAGGCCTGCAACTGGCTGGCGAGTTGCTCCTGTTGTTGCAGGAATTCCTTTTGCTGGGCGATCAGGCCGCCCACTTCGCCACGCAGGTCAGTGAGTTTTTCCTTGAGCACATCCACGGCTTGCTGCGCGTTGGCTTCTTCGCTTTCGTCGTGGCGGGTCAGGCTTTGCAGCATGGCTTCGGGCTGGTGATACGGGTGCTCGACGCTGCCGCACACCGGGCACGGCTGCTCATCCTGCAGCTGGCCGCGCAATTCCTCGACGCTGGCACTGCGGGCCAGGCGCTGGCGCTCCAGCAGTTGCTTGGTGACGGTCAGGGTCTGTTCGGCGACGGCCAACTCGGCCTTGGCCTGCAAGCCGCTCTGGTTCAACAGTTCGCGTTGTTGCTGGGCGAGGGTCTGCTTTTGCGTCAGGGCCTGGCTCTGGCTGTCGAGTTGCTGATGGCTGTTCCACAGCCGCGCCAGGTCCTCAAACGCGCGATGTTGCTTGCGGTTGTCCTGGAGCAGGCTGCCGAGCAACTGGATCTGTTCGGCCACTGCATGGGGTTCGGCGCCGGCTTCGTGGTACAGCAGGTCAAGGGCTTCGCGTTGCTCGGTCCATTTTTCACCGAGACGGGTGGCGCGCTCTTCCAGTTGTGGCAGTTCGGCCTGGCCTTTATTGAGGCGATTGCCGATCAGCATCAGCTGTTGCAAGCGGTCGCGGTAGGCGCTCCAGGCCTCACTCAACGGCGCGAGGGCGGCGCTGCGTTCAAGCTCTGCGGCCAGCCTGTGCAGGCGCTCGGCGACAACTTTCTGCTTGTCGAGCAAGCCGGTCAACGTCGCCTGGCCTTCCACACAGGCAGCTTCACCCAGCTGTTTCTCTTCGCTGCGTTTGGCCAGCTCGCGGGTCAAGTGGGCGAGGGTGGTTTGCTCCTCGAAGGCCTGGCGCAGCAAGGGCACAGCGTCGGCTTGCTGCTTGAGGGCCTGGGCGAGGGCGGCTTGCACGTCGGCCTGTTGCTGTTGCAGTTGGGTCTGGCGGGTGTGCAACGCGGTTTGTTGCTCAAGGTGCTGCTGGATCTGCGCGGCAAGGGGCTGCAACTGCGTGGTCAGTTCGGCCTGGCGGGCGAAGTGGTGACGTTGCGGCGCCAGTTGTTCCAGGCGGCTGAGGTCCAGGCGCTGCGGGCCCTGGCTTGCCCAGTGTTGCTGGGCCTGTTGCAGTTGCTCGACCGCACTTTGTTGGCGCTCCTGCCACTCCCGCAGTTCCTTCAGCCAGGTGTGCTGCAACTCGAGTTGCTTGAATTGCGCCTGCTGGGTCTTGAGCTGTTGCTGTGCGGCGGCCAGTTGTGCGTCGAGTTCGGCGCGGGCCTCGGGGGCCAGCGGGGTGACGCCGGTGGCCTGGTCCTGCAGGTGTTTGTGGGCGTCCCGGGCGTCCTTGGCCTTGTCGAAGGCGCGGCGACCGAGTTGGGTGTAGAGCGCAGTATCGGTGAGCTTTTCCAGCAGTTCGCTGCGCTCGTTGTCGTTGGCCTTGAGGAACGCGCTGAACTCACTTTGCGCCAGCAACACGGCGCGGGTGAACTGCTCGAAGTTCAGGCCCAGGGCCAATTCCAGCTGGGTCTTGTATTCGGTTTTCTGGCTGGCCAGCAGTTGCTCGCTGTCCAGGTCGATCAGGCTTTGCCGGCTGGCTTGCAGCTTGCCGCTGGCCTTGTCCCGGGCGCGGTTGGCTTCCCAGCGGGCGCGGTAGCGACGGCCACTGACGCCGACAAAATCCACTTCGGCATAACCGCCGCCAGTGCCCCGGCGAATCAGGGTGCGTGGGTCACCGATGGAAATATCGGTGTCGGCATCCGGCATTTTTGCCTGGCCGGTATCGCCCAGGCGCGGCACGGCGCCAAATAGCGCCAGGCACAGCGCATCGAGCAAGGTACTTTTGCCGGCGCCGGTGGGCCCGGTAATCGCGAACAGCCCGGCGCTGGCCAGGGGCTCGGCGGTAAAGTCGATTTCAAACGGACCCGCCAAAGAGGCGAGGTTTTTCAGGCGAATGGCGAGGATCTTCATGGCTGTTCGCCCTCCTGTTGCACTTCCTGGAGCAGCACGGCGAAGTCCTTCAGGGTCTGTTCGTCCACTTCACTGCCGTAGCTTTCCTGCCAGGCGCGGCTGAACAATTCCTGGGGCGTGAGCTGGTCGAGTTCGATCAGGCGGTCTTCCTGGCTGTCTTCTCGGCCTCCGTTGCCTGCGTATTCAGCGGCGATGCGCACCAGGCGCACGGCCTTGCCTTGCAGGGCGTTTTCCACCTGCTGGCGCAGGTCGGGCTGCGGTTCGTCGAGGCGCACCCGCACTTCCAGCCACGGTTGGCGCTGGGTTTCGGCCAGCAGGTCGATGTCGGGCAGGTCGGCCAGTTGCTTGAGGATGTCGGCCAGGGGCGCGGCTTCCAGGCGTTGCAGGTTGACCGAGCGCGGGATCAGCCGGGATTCGACGCTGACCAGGGTTTCGCCGTCCAGTTGCACGTCGAGGATCTGGTGCTGGTAGCCGATTTCCGAGAATGACAGCGGAATCGGTGAGCCGCAGTAGCGAATCCGCTCCTCGCCATTCACCCGCTGGGGTTTATGCAAATGGCCGAGGGCCACATAGCTGACGGTGGCATCGAACAGGCTGGCCGGCAGCGCTTCGGCATTGCCGATGATCAGGCTGCGCTCGGAGTCTTCCGACACCGAGCCGCCGGCCATGTGCGCATGGCTGATGGCAACCAGTGCCTGGCCCGGCTGGCGCTTGGCATTGGCGGCGGCAATCAGCCATTCATGAACCTGGCCGATGCCCCGCAGGTAATCGTCCCCCAGTTGTGCGCCGGTCACTTCGGCCGGGCGCAGGAACGGCAATGCCAGGCACCAGCCGGCAATTTCACCGTCGGCACCGGGCAATGGAATCAGCAGGCGTTCGACATCCAGTTGTCCGTCATCCAGCCACAGCACCCGGCCCAGGGCGTGGGTGCGCAGGCGGCGCATCAACGGCGCCGGCAGTTCGATGCGCGAGCCGGAGTCGTGGTTGCCGGCGATCATCACGATGGTCAGTGCAGGGTTTTGCTCATGGGCGCTGATGATGAAGTCGTACAGCCGCTCCTGGGCCTTGAGTGGCGGGTTGACCGTGTCGAAGATATCGCCGGCGATCAACAGCACGTCAGGGCGATGCAGGCCCAACTGGCCCAGCAGCCAGTCGAGGAAGCAGGTGTGTTCGAAGTCGCGTTCCTGGCCGTGCAGGTTTTGCCCAAGGTGCCAGTCGGAGGTATGAAACAGACGCAAGGCGATCTCCGTAAAAAAGAGGGTGACCGCTCAAGACAAGGTGGCGGTACGCAGAACCGCCAATTCTACTTTGCAAATGAACCTATTGCGCGTACGCCCTGCTTTTTGTGGTGAGGAGCTTGCGGTGGTGAAGGAGAGTGCTGTGGTGGGGGAGCTTGCTGTGGTGAGGGAGCAAGCTCCCTCACCACAGCAAGCTGTCTCACACTCATTGAGGCGTCTGGCGAAGTTAAACGTCGCGCATCAAAAGGCCGAAACGCGGGTCCATCTCCGCCGGGATCGGCAAATACACCGTATGCCCGTCACCCGGCGCCACCGCGATGGCCTCGCCCTTGGCGTTGTGCAATGAGCCCAGGTCAAAGTGGAAATTCCCCGCCGGGGTCATCAGTTCCAGGTGATTGCCCACGGCAAAACGGTTCTTGACCTTGACCTCGGCCAGTTCGCCGCGCCGTTCACCGGTCAGTTCGCCGACGAACTGCTGGCGTTCGGACACCGAGCTGCCGTTCTGATAGTTCTGATACTCATCGTGCACGTGCCGGCGCAGGAAACCCTCGGTGTAGCCGCGCTGGGCCAGGGATTCGAGGTTGGTCATCAAGCCCCGGTCAAAGTCGCGCCCGGCCACCGCGTCATCAATCGCCTGGCGATATACCTGGGTGGTTCGGGCGCAGTAAAAGTGGGATTTGGTGCGGCCTTCGATCTTCAACGAGTGCACGCCCATGCGCGTCAGCCGCTCGACGTGCTGCACCGCCCGCAGGTCCTTGGCGTTCATGATGTAGGTGCCGTGTTCATCTTCGAAGGCGGGCATCTGTTCGTCGGGGCGATTGGCCTCCTGCAGCAGGAACACCTGGTCGGTGGGCGCACCGAGGCCCAGGGTCGGCTCGGGCGCATAGTGCTGCACGATATCGCCGGCGGCGTTTTCCACCGCAGGCGTCGCCTGGTATTTCCAGCGGCAGGCGTTGGTGCAGGTGCCCTGGTTGGCATCCCGCTTGTTCATGTAGCCCGACAGCAGGCAGCGCCCGGAATAGGCCATACACAGGGCACCGTGCACAAACACTTCCAGCTCCATGGCGGGGACTTGCTGGCGAATCTCGTCGATTTCCTCCAGTGACAACTCCCGGGACAGGATGATCCGGCAGATGCCCTGCGCCTGCCAGAATTCGACGCTGGCCCAGTTCACCGTATTGGCCTGCACCGACAGGTGGATCGGCATGTGCGGGAAGTGCCGGCGCACCAGCATGATCAGGCCCGGGTCGGACATGATCAGCGCATCCGGGCCCATGGCGATCACCGGGGCAAGGTCCTTGAGGAAGGTTTTCAGCTTGGCGTTGTGAGGCGCGATGTTGACCACCACATAGAACCGCTTGCCCTGGGCCTGGGCTTCCTGGATGCCGAGGGCGAGGTTGGCGTGGTCGAACTCGTTATTGCGCACCCGCAGGCTGTAGCGCGGTTGCCCGGCGTAGACGGCATCGGCACCGTAGGCAAAGGCATAACGCATGTTTTTCAGGGTGCCGGCGGGGGCGAGCAGTTCGGGGGCGATAACGGGAGGCATGGGTTCGGGTCGCAAAAGGGCGGCAGGGTAGCCGGGCCGGGTGCGCAGTTTATTGATCCAGGTCTAATAAGTAGGGCACTCGCGGGATTTGCAGTGGACTAAACATCAAGGCGCACATGAGCGCCTGGTGTTTTAGACATGGACCGAACATGAACCAAACCAACCTGCAATTCAAAACCCTGCTGTTACTGCTCGCCCTGGTGACCATCGCGTTTATCTGGATTTTGCTGCCGTTCTACGGCGCGGTGTTCTGGGCGGTGATCCTGGGGATCATCTTTGCGCCGATGCAACGGCGCTTCCAGCAACGTTTTGGCTGGAACCGCAATCTCACATCCCTGGCAACCCTGACGGTGTGCCTGATAATCGCGATTCTGCCGGTGATCATCACCAGTGCCTTGCTGGTGCAGGAGGGCGCGACGCTTTACAAGAACGTCGAGAGCGGCAAGCTCGACGTTGCCGGGTATATCGAGCAGTTCAAGAACTTCCTGCCACCGTATTTCCAGCATCTGCTGGACCGCTTCGGCATGGGCAACCTGGAAGGCCTGCGGGAGAAGATCGTCAAGAGTGCGATGCAGGGCAGCCAGTTTTTTGCGACCCAGGCGTTCAGCTTCGGCCAGGGCACGTTTGATTTCCTGGTGAGTTTTTTCATCATGCTGTACTTGCTGTACTTCCTGCTGCGCGATGGCCCCGAGCTGGTGCGCAAGGTGCGCACCGCGGTGCCGCTGGCCGAACCGCAGAAGCGTCGCCTGCAATTGAAGTTCAACCGGGTGGTGCGTGCCACGGTGAAAGGCAACGTGCTGGTAGCGGTCACGCAAGGCGCGTTGGGTGGCTTGATCTTTTGGTTCCTGGACATTCCCAGCGCGTTGCTCTGGGCGGTGTTGATGGCGTTTCTGTCGCTGCTGCCGGCGGTGGGCGCGGGGATCGTGTGGGGGCCGGTGGCGGCGTACTTCCTGCTGAGCGGGTCGATCTGGCAGGGCGTGGTGCTCGGGTTGTTCGGGGTATTTGTGATCGGGCTGGTGGACAATGTGCTAAGGCCCATCCTGGTGGGCAAGGACACCCGCATGCCGGATTACCTGATCCTTATCTCAACCTTGGGCGGCCTGTCGATCTTTGGCTTGAACGGCTTTGTCATCGGGCCACTGATTGCTGCGTTGTTCATGTCCAGCTGGGCGCTGTTTGTGGAAACCAAGCCGCGGGTGCAACTGCCTTAGGCATGAAAGCAATGCGCCATTTTGACCGACAGGGCCTGGGCGGCCGGTAGTGAAGTGAGTGGGCCGCTGATGGCTTCGCCATCGCGTACCAGGTACCAGCAGGCGAGCAAGCCAAGCTCCCGCAGAGAGGCGGGAACGGCACTGCCGATGACAGACATGATTTGAATAGTGGGCATGATGACCTCCGATACGCTATGGAGGTGACATTACGGTGCGTGGGCCTTCAGGGAAAATCAACCTGCTCGATAGTCGACATCACTGTTATCGAGCGACCCTCAGTCAGTCGACCACCTGGTCGAGCATATGCACCACTTCCTGTTCACTGAGCAGGCCCTTGCGCACCAGGTTTTCCGTCAGCAAGGACAGGAACTTGGCGTTGCGATGTCCTTCCAGGGCCTTGAGCTCCGTCAGTACGCTATAGACCTTGCTCGAGGTGCAGAGGCCGGCGGTGCGATGTGGGTTTTGCGTGGGCATGGGCAATCGTCCTTGTTGTTATTGGTCGGACAGTGTTGATAGTGGAAGCCTTTTGAGACACAAACATGACAGCGCAGGCCCCGTTCGGGCAAGCGCCTATTGAGATCAATGATGTGGGATTTGGCCACAGCCATTGTCCTTATAACGACCTTGGCGAGATTTATTCAGACCTGCAGGCCAAAAAAAGGCCCCGCTTTTAGGGCGGAGCCTGTTCAGGTGTGTCAGTTGAGGCTTACCAGCCGCGACCGTAATAGCCGTGTGGAGGGCCGTAGTAGCCGCGCGGTGGGCCGTAGTAGACCGGCGCCGGGCGATAATAAACCTGTTGTTGCACATACACAGGCGGTGGCGGTGCGTAGTAGACCGGCGGCGGAGCGGCATACACCGGCTGCGGCTGGACATACACCGGTTGTTGCACGTAGACCGGCCGCGATTGGCTGGCGACGATCGAGCCGCCTACCACTGCACCAACAACGGCTCCCAGTGCGAGCGGAGCACCCCAACCACCACCGTGGGCGGAGGCCTGTCCTGCCATAGCGAGTGCGCCGATCAGCAAGGCGATCTTGGGGAGTTTACGAATCATGGTCATTCCTCGGTTAGCCCCTGCGCTCATGGTCTGCAATCAATCGACTCAAGGATTGTCGCGGGGATACTTTTAAGACAGCGTATTTCTAAAAAACAGCACAGCCGATAGGTAAAGGTTGTGTAAGGTCTGTATCGGTTGGCTTACACAAGTGGCCGGGCACAGTGCGTATGATCCATGACAACCCGCCGGCGCGGGTATTCCGTCTATCCGAAACCGCCTCTGGAATGGCTTCAAGGAGTTACCGATGCAGATGAACCCCAACAAGGACACCCAACTGTGCATGTCACTGTCGGCGCGCCCCGGGAACTTTGGCCTGCGCTTTCATAACCACCTGTACGAGCAGTTGGGGCTGAATTTCTATTACAAGGCCTTCAGCAGCCAGGACTTGCCGGGCGCCGTGGGTGGCATACGTGCGTTGGGCATTCGTGGGTGTGGCGTGTCGATGCCGTTCAAGGAAGCCTGTATTGCCCTGGTGGATGAGCTGGACGATTCGGCGCGGGCCATTGCGTCAATCAATACCATCGTCAACACCGACGGGCATTTGAAGGCCTACAACACCGATTACATCGCCATCGAGCAACTGCTGCACAAGCACCAGGTGCCCAAGGACTCGACCTTCGCCCTGCGCGGCAGCGGCGGCATGGCCAAGGCGGTGGCCAGTGCCTTGCGCGATGGCGGCTACGCCAAGGGCGTGATCGTGGCGCGCAATGAAGAAGCGGGCCGGGCGCTGGCCCAGAGCCTGGGGTATGAGTGGCAGGCGCAGTTGGGTGCCTTGCGCCCGCAGATGCTGGTCAACGTCACGCCGATTGGCATGACCGGAGGGGCGGAAGCGGATCAGTTGGCGTTTGAAGCTGACGCGGTTGATGCGGCCGAGACAGTCTTCGATGTGGTGGCGATTCCCTCGGAAACCCCGCTGATCCTGCGTGGACGGGCCCAGGGCAAACGAGTGATCACCGGTTTGGAAGTGATCGCCATCCAGGCGTTGGAGCAGTTCGTGCTTTACACCGGCGTGCGGCCGACGGATGAACAGTTTCAGGCGGCGGTGGCATTTGCCCGGAGCTGAGCATCACCGCTGGCGGTGTGGAGAGTGAGCTTGCTGTGGCGAGGGAGCTTGCTCCCGCTAGGTTGCGCAGCAGCCCCAAGAAAATGGGAGCGCTACGCACTCCAGCGGGAGCAAGCTCCCTCGCCACAAAAGCTCCATCACCACAGAAGCCCACTCACCACAAACATTACTCGAGCCGCGAAAGGCGCTCTTCCAGCGCCGCAATCCGCGCTTCCAGCTCTTCGATACGCTCCAGGGAAACCCCACTTCCCGCACCACGCTCCACCGGATTCCCACGCGCCGCCAGGATCGCTTCAATGTCCGCCGGGTCGCCCAGGGCGTGCATGTACCGATCTTCCCGCTGCCCCGACTGACGCGGCACCAACAACGCCAGCCCACGGGCAATCAGGCGTTCCAGTTGATGCACCACCTGCTCGGCGTCTTCAAAGTCATGCATGCGCCCGCTGCGGGTCAGCAGTTCGTTGACCGTCTGCGGCCCCCGCAGGAACAGCAACCCGCTGAGAATCACCTGGGCCGGCACCAGCTCCAGCGCCTTGTCCACCCGATGCTCCCAGCGGTCGGCGCGGCTGCCCATCACCAGCCGGGTAAACCCGCGGCCTTCCAGGGCCCGCAGGCTCTGGCCAACCTGGCCCTGGCTGAGGTTCATCACCGGTTCGCGGCTGGTTTTCTGGTTACAGGCGATCACCAGCGCGTTGAGGGTCAACGGGTAGGTTTCGGGGCTGGTGGCCTGTTTTTCGATCAGGCAGCCAAGGATGCGGATTTCCGTGCTGTTCAGGCGCGGCTCTTCGGAAGTGGTGTCGTGCTCGGTGGTCATCGCGCTTTCCCTAATGCAGTGAGCTCACTAGCCTAATCCTGAAAAAATAAAAGACAAGCGGCGCCGGTGGCCGGCATGTCTATAATCGCGGCTGTTTCAAACCCTGCCACAACTGTCGAGACTGTCATGACTATTTCCCTGTACGCCGCTTCCCTCCCGGTCTTCAAGCAAATGCTCAACGCCCTGAGCGATGTGCTGAACAAGGCCGAGGCCCACGCCACCGCCAAGAACATCGACCCGAACGCCTTCCTGCAGGCACGCCTGTACCCGGACATGTTCCCGCTGGTGCGCCAGGTGCAGATCGCCGTCGACTTCGCCAAAGGCGTTTCTGCCCGCCTGGCTGAAATCGAAGTTCCGAAATACGACGATACAGAAGTCACCTTCGCCGACCTGCAAGCGCTGATCGCCAAGGTCCTGGCGTTTATCGACACCATCACCCCGGCCCAGGTCGACGGTAAAGAAGGCATCGAGATCATCACTCGCCCTGGCACCCCGAAAGAGAAGCGCTTCAGCGGCCAGTCGTACCTGCTGAGCTACGGCCTGCCGCAGTTCTTCTTCCACGTCACCACCGCTTACGCCTTGCTGCGTCACAACGGCGTGGAAGTGGGCAAGCGCGACTACATGGGCGCGTTCTAAGCCTTGTAATAAAAAGCCCGGGGCGGTTCATTCACGAACTGCCCCGGGCTTTTTTTGTGCGCGCAAGGTCTACGCGGCTTGTTCTTCCTTGCCCAGGCACGCGGCAGCGGTGAACAACACGTCGGTGGACGAGTTCAGTGCGGTCTCCGCCGAGTCCTGCAACACGCCGATGATGAAGCCCACGGCCACCACCTGCATGGCGATTTCGCTGGGAATGCCGAACAGGCTGCACGCCAGCGGGATCAACAGCAGCGAGCCCCCGGCAACCCCCGACGCGCCGCAGGCACACACCGCCGCGACCACGCTGAGCAGCACGGCGGTGGGGATGTCCACGGCAATGCCCAGGGTGTGCACGGCGGCCAGGGTCAGCACGGTGATGGTGATGGCAGCGCCGGCCATATTGATGGTGGCGCCCAGCGGGATCGACACCGAGTAGGTGTCTTCATGCAGGCCCAGGCGCTTGCTCAACGCCAGGTTGACCGGAATGTTGGCCGCCGAACTGCGGGTGAAAAACGCGGTGATCCCGCTTTCCCGCAGGCACATCAGCACCAGCGGGTAAGGGTTGCGGCGCAGCTTCCAGAACACGATGGCCGGGTTGATCACCAGCGCGATGAACAGCATGCAGCCGATCAACACCAGCAGCAGGTGTGCGTAGCCCAGCAGGGCGCCGAAGCCGGACGTGGCGAGGGTCGAGGCCACCAGGCCGAAAATCCCCAGGGGCGCGAAGCGGATCACCATGCGCACGATCAGCGTGACGCCGTTGGACAGGTCGCCCAGTACGGTGCGGGTGGTGTCGCTGGCATGGCGAATGGCGATGCCCATGCCGATGGCCCACGCCAGGATACCGATGAAATTGGCGTTCATCAGCGCGCTGACCGGGTTGTCCACCACGCTCAGCAACAGGCTTTGCAACACATCACCGATACCGCCGGGAGGGCTGACGGCCACATCGTGGGTGGCCAGCACCAGCGAGGAGGGGAACAGCGTGCTGGCGATCACCGCGACCACGGCGGCAGCGAACGTGCCCAGCAGGTACAGGAACAGGATCGGGCGGATATGGGTTTCCTGGCCGTGCTTGTGGCTGGCAATCGAGGCCATCACCAGCACAAATACCAGGATGGGCGCGACGGCCTTGAGCGCCGAGACAAAGACCTTGCCAATAAACCCGGTGGCTTGTGCGACGTCGGGCAACAGCAGGGCCAACAGGATACCGGCGATCAGGCCGATGACAATTTGGGTGACCAGGCTGATAGACATCAGGCGTTGGAAGAGGGAAGGGGCAGCAGTCATAAAAAGGTTGTCTCTGGTTTTTTTAATAGATGCAGCTAGGCAGCATGAATCTGGCAGGAGCGAAGTCTAACATCTGTAGGAAACGTCTAATCCGGGTGCGGCGTTCCGTCACCACGCCGCTACACATTCTGTTAACATTGCCCATCCTCTTATTTCTTCTCTATCAGCGGGCCCTCCGGGCTGTCGTTGATGTCGCTGTTTTCTGGAGTTTTTGATGTTGTTTCCGATCCTGCTGTTGTCGGCAGCCGGTTTTACCGTGCTGACCACAGAGTTCATCATCGTCGGCCTGTTGCCTTCCATCGCCCGGGACCTCGATGTAAGCGTGTCCCAGGCCGGTTTGCTGGTGACGTTGTTCGCCTTCACCGTGGCGGCGTTTGGCCCGTTCCTCACCGCGTATTTCGCCCGGTTCGAGCGCAAGCGACTGTTTATCACGATCCTGATCATGTTCGGCCTGGCCAACACTCTGGCGGCGATCGCGTCGAATATCTGGGTCATGTCCCTGGCGCGCCTGATTCCTGCCTTGGGATTGCCGGTGTTCTGGGCCCTGGCCAGCGAGACAGCGGTGGACATTGTGGGGCCGGACTTCGCAGGCCGCGCGATTGAAAAAATCGGCTTCGGCATCGTGTGTGCCACGGTCTTCGGGATCCCGGTGGGCACGCTGATTTCCGATATGTTCGGCTGGCGCACCGCCTTTGGCATTCTTGCGGTGGTGGCGTTCGCCAAGGCCCTGCTGCTGTTTATCTACCTGCCGAAGACCCGGGCAAAAAACGACCAGGTCAGCCTGCGCTCGCAGTTCAAGATCTTGCGCAGCCCGCTGATGCAGGGCCATATCCTGCTGTCGATCCTGGTGTTCAGCGGGATGTTCACCGCCTACACCTACCTGGCAGACATTCTCGAACGCCTGGCGGGTTTTGACGGCACGGTAGTGGGCTGGTGCCTCATGGGCTTTGGCGCGGTCGGCCTGATCGGCAACTCTTTGGGCGGGCGCATGGTCGACCGTCATCCGCTGATTGCGTCGATGGTGTTCTGCGGTTTCATGATCGCCGGCATGGTGGCGCTGGTGCCCGCCATCCATTCCACGATCGGGTTGGCGGCGGCGATGGCGGTATGGGGCGTGACCCAGGCGGCATTGTTTCTGGTCAGCCATGTGCGACTGATGAAGGCCGCACCCCATGCGCCGGCGTTTGCCGCCTCGTTGAACATTGCCGGGGCCAACCTGGGTATTGGCCTGGGGG
>NZ_JACARZ010000083.1:0-43186 GCF_013386315.1 Pseudomonas sp. P7779
CTTTAGCGAGGCTGCGAAGGCGGCGGCATGGTCAATAAAGATGTTGCCTGGCACACCGCTATCGCGGCCTCGCTAAAGCTCGACGGCTCCCACAGAAAAGCAGAGCCATATCCCAAAAAAAAGCCCCATCACACTGGACGGGGCTTTCGCATTTCAAACTACCGGCGGCTCTTAGAAAACCACACCCTGACTACGCAGGTAATCGTCATAAGTCCCGCTGAAGTCGATCACCCCACTCGGGCTCAGCTCGATGATGCGGGTGGCCAGGGACGACACAAACTCCCGGTCATGGCTGACAAAGATCAGCGTACCCGGGTAGTTCTCCAACGCCAGGTTCAGCGCCTCGATGGACTCCATGTCCAAGTGGTTGGTCGGCTCGTCCATGATCAGCACGTTCGGCTTTTGCAGGATCAGCTTGCCGAACAGCATGCGACCTTGCTCGCCACCGGAAATCACCTTCACCGACTTCAGGATCTCGTCGTTGGAGAACAGCATGCGGCCCAGGGTACCGCGAACCACTTGCTCGCCTTCCTTGGTCCAGCGGCCCATCCAGTCGAACAGGTTGGACTCGTCTTCGAAGTCCGAAGCATGGTCCTGGGCGTAATAGCCCAGTTCAGCCGCGTCGGTCCACTTGACCGTACCGGCATCCGGGGTCAGTTCGTTGACCAGGGTACGCAGCAGGGTGGTCTTGCCGATACCGTTCGGGCCAATGATCGCCACGCGCTCGCCGGCTTCAACCTGGAAGCTGAAGTCCTTGAACAGCGTCTTGCCGTCAAAGCCCTTGGCCATGCGATCGACGATGACCGCCTGGCGGTGCAGCTTCTTGGTCTGGTCGAAGCGGATGAACGGGCTGACGCGGCTCGATGGCTTGACTTCGGCCAGCTGGATCTTGTCGATCGCCTTGGCACGGGAAGTGGCCTGCTTGGCTTTCGAGGCGTTGGCCGAGAAGCGGCTGACGAAGGATTGCAGCTCGGAGATCTGCGCTTTCTTCTTGGCGTTGTCCGACAGCAACTGCTCGCGGGACTGGGTCGCCACGGTCATGTATTCGTCGTAGTTGCCCGGGAACAGGCGCAGCTCGCCGTAGTCCAGGTCGGCCATGTGGGTGCAGACGCTGTTCAGGAAGTGACGGTCGTGAGAGATGATGATCATCAGGCTGTTACGCTGGGTCAGGATGTTTTCCAGCCAGCGGATGGTGTTGATGTCCAGGTGGTTGGTTGGCTCGTCGAGCAGCAACACTTCCGGATCGGAAAACAGCGCCTGGGCCAGCAATACACGCAGCTTCCAGCCTGGTGACACTTCACTCATCGGGCCGTTGTGCTGCTCGATGCCGATACCCAGGCCCAGCAGCAACTCACCGGCGCGGGATTCGGCGGTGTAGCCGTCCATCTCGGCGAAGTCGGTTTCCAGCTCGGCCACGGCCATGCCGTCGTCTTCGGTCATTTCCGGCAGCGAGTAGATGCGGTCGCGCTCGGCCTTGACCTTCCACAGCTCTTCGTGACCCATGATCACGGTGTCGAGTACGGTGAATTCTTCGTAGGCGAACTGGTCCTGGCGCAGTTTACCCAGGCGCACGTTCGGCTCCAGCATGACCTGGCCGCCCGACGGGTCGAGGTCGCCACCGAGGATTTTCATGAAAGTCGACTTGCCGCAACCGTTGGCACCGATCAGGCCATAACGGTTGCCTGCGCCGAACTTGACCGAAACGTTCTCAAATAGCGGCTTGGCGCCGAACTGCATGGTGATGTTAGCTGTGGAGATCAATTACTTTACCTATCAATAGCTTGGAGTGCGCTAATTTGAGCCGGGCCCATTTTGTGGCCCAGGCCAACGGGCATACGTCGGCAGCGACATCAAGGCTTGGGGCCCAGTCGCTGAGCAGAAAAATGGGTGCATGTTGGAATTTGGCGCGCATTGTCGCATATGTCAGGCGGGAGTTGTATGGCGCTGCACGGATGGATTCGCCCGAGTCTCCGGCATTGCCACCCACACCAGCCCCAATGCGACGGCCGCCACGCCGGCCAGGGTCAGGAACGCGGCGTTGTAACCCGCCCACTGCACGACAAAACCTGCCAGGCTGCTGCTCAAGGCCGCGCCGAGGCCGAATGCCGTGGACAGCGCGCCCAGGCTGACATTGAAGCGTCCGGTGCCCTGGGTGAGGTCTTTGACGATCACCGGAAACAGCGCGCCGAACACCCCGGCGCCGACCCCGTCAAGCATCTGCACCGCCACCAGCCAATAAGGATCACTGGACAGCGTATACAACACGCCCCGCAGCGGCAGGATCATGAAACCGGCGAGCAGCAACGGCTTGCGCCCCCACACGTCGGCCTTCACGCCCACCAGCCAGGCCACCGGCACCATCACCAACTGGGCCGCGACGATGCAGGCCGAGGTCAGCGGCGTGGCCATCTGCAGGTTGATCTGCGACAGCTTCTGGCTGACCAGCGGCAGCATGGCCGCATTGGCCAGGTGAAACAGCGCGCAGCAGATGGCAAACAGCATCAAGGGCCTGTTCGCCAGAAGCACGGCCAACCCCGACGGTTGTTCATGGCCGGTGCCATGCGCAGGGTCGAAACCCCGTGCGACTTCGTGGTCGATTGCCTGGGCTGACACGCAGCTGACCGCGATGACACTCGCCGCAGCCATGACTGCCATCAGATAGAACACCGCCACCGGGCCGAACAGGTAGGCAAATCCACCGGCGAGGAGGGCCGCCACCGCGTTGCCGGCGTGGTTGAAGGTTTCATTGCGGCCGGTGCGCCGGGTGAAAGCGCGCGGCCCGGTGATCCCGAGGGAAATCGCCGAGATGGCCGGCGCAAATACCGAGGCCGCCGCTGCACTGGCCGCCTGGGTCAGCGCCACCAGGCTGAAGGAGCTGACGAAGGGCAGGAGCAGGCAACTGGCAGTCACCAGCAGCGCGGCGATCACGATCACTGCCCGTTTGCTGCGGGTTCGGTCAATCAATGCGCCGGCCGGCGTCTGGGTCAGCAGGGCCGCGATGCCGGCCAGGGTCATGACCACGCCGATGCTGGCGGGGTCCCAGTGGTGCACGGCCAGCAGATAAATCGCCAGGTACGGCCCCAGTCCGTCACGCACGTCCGCCAGGAAGAAGTTCAGGCTGTCCAGGGACAGGGTGTTGCGCAGGTCAGAGCGAGTGGCCATGGCACGGTCTTCAGGCAAGAGGTCGGTAGCAGTAGTGACCCATGGCATGAAGGTATAGTTTCTGAAGGCGGCGTTGCACTCGTATGGCAATACAAGCAAAAACATTTACAAAGTGGAGCCATTTGCATCGAAAAATAGCGCTGATCGAGGCTTTTTCAGGGCTTTTTATTGTTAACAGTTGAACATCCAATAAGCCTGGCTTATTTTCCGTCCGTTCGCCCTACAGTGAAGGCTCTTTACCGGTTCAAGGATGGCGAGGCTTTCGGTGTAGGGCGGACTTCTTTTGTCGCAATGACCGGAACATATTGGAGACGCAATGGACATGCTGTCAGCCCAGGTATCAAAACCAGCCCGCTCAACTGCCCCGTGCTACACCCTCACCGCCATCAAGCGCCCGTGCTGATTGGCTGCCGTGCAGGCAAAAAAAGGCCCGTGGGGTAACGGGCCAAGGTGTTCACTGGAGTAGGTAGCCTTCACCCTATAGGTCAACAAGTGAAGGGCATGTGAAAACCATGTCGCAGGAACGGATGTATCTCCGTGTCAGGGTTTGCGCACGAACGTGCGCATGGTTTGCCCTGGGCCGGTACTGAAGCGGGTAGGGCGGGGCATGCCCTCATCTGCCGCAATAAACACGAAGTGATCACCTTCCAGCCGGTAACTCGCGGGTAACTGCTTGCCGGCATCCTCTCCCATCGAGTCAACCCAGGTAATGCTTTTGGGTGCCGTGCTGGCATCGAGCGTGAAGCTGCCTGCCAGTAAAACCTCGCCGTCGACCGTCACCACCTGGAATTGATCGCCCGAGATTGTCGTGATCGCGCCCGGCGCGCTGTGTTCATCCGTGGGATTGAGCACACCATTGTCTTCCAGCGCCGTTTGTTCCCATGCCCCCTGGAGCGCCTGGAAATCCGCATTTGAAGCAGGTGTCATATAAATTCCTTTTTGGTTAAAAAATGAGCAGTCAATACCTTGGTGTGTAGATGCCTGACGGATAAGCTGAATCGATTTTGTGAGAATTGTCTGGTTTCTCATTGTTGCGTACGAATTTTCCCAGTATTCACGGGTATTTAGCGCCATTTTGTGCGTTGATTCGGAAACGGTTCTTTACAAGTTCGTCTACGCTCAGCACCAGGGTAGGGGCTCCTGCGTAATCTGAACGAAAACAATCTACGGTGATGTGGGATTTTTCCATGACCGAGGTGGTCCGATGACCATCGGTAGACCGTTCGTGTCTTGTGTACAGGGCGTTGTCCCTGATTTTCAAGCGGCCATTCAGTATTTGATGAATATGTGTGACCGCTGACTGTCGACTTTTTAAGGTGCATCAGTTTTGAATAAAACTCCTCGGCTCCACGCTCATGCGGCATCGGACGAAATTGATCTGTTTGAACTGTGTCATGGTATCTGGCGGCAAAAGAAGTTGGTGCTGGGCTGTACGATTCTGGCAGGGGTGCTGGGGGCGGGCTACGCTTTTCTGGCCCCGCGGGAGTATCAGGTCAGCAGTGTGCTGCGCCCGGCTGCCATCAATGAGCTGGATGCTCTGAACCGCTCCGAAGTCTATAAGTTGCCGCCGGCCGACGCCCTGAACAAAGTGGGGGCGCAACTGGACTCATACGAAGCGCGCCTGGGGTTTTTCAAGTCCCATGAGGACCTGTTCAAGGCGTTCCAGAAAACCGGGCAAAGCCTCGAGCAGAGTTTCGAAGAATTCAATCGAAACTCCATCAACCTGAGCCTGCCCGATCCCAAGAAGTCCGACTCCCTGAGCAGCTATATCAAGCTTGAGCTGGAATACCCGGCAGACATCGACGGGGTAGCGATTCTCAACGGCTTTGTAGACTACGCAATTGATTCGGAACGTGCCCAAGTCGGTGCTGACCTTAAAGTGATCGTCAATAACCGCTTGAACGAACTCAAGGGCAAAATCGACGCGGCGCGCTCCAATTACGAAACCGACAAGGAATCGAAGATTGCCAAGCTGCTTGAAGCCGACAGGCTCAAACGGGCCAAGCTGGAGGACGAACTGGGTGCCCTGCGCTTACAGATGAAAATGGAGCGCACGGACCGGCTGGCAGAGCTGGCGGAGGCCATTTCCATCGCCAAGTCGATGGGCATCAAGACCCCGACCACTCCTTCTTCCATGGCAGATGCCTCGCGTAGCGGCTCGAATCAAGTAATGCGCACCGAGGTCAACAACCAGAAAATCCCGCTGTACTTCCTCGGTACAGAGGCGCTTGAGGCGGAACGTGCCGCGTTGCAGGCGCGTACCAGCGACGACTTTACCAACAGCCGCATTGCACAGATTGGCAAAGAGTTGCAGATGCTGGAGGTCAACCGTGAAGTGGAGGTGCTGAAAAATCGCGGGAATGAAGACATTTTCTTGCAGGATGTTGAACCGTTACGAGCGGAAGTCGCGCGTTTGCGAGGCCTGAATATCGACATGAGTGGCCTCAAGCTGGTAACCATTGACCGTCGTGCCCAAGAGCCGCTGAGCCCGATCAAGCCCAAGAAAGCCCTGGTTATGATACTGAGCCTGCTGGCAGGGTTGACCGTGGGTGTACTGATTGCGCTGGGCCGCCATCTGCTGGCACGACGCGAAGCCGTACCCTACTCGGAGTTGGATGAATATCGGCTTTCTCTGCGTACACGCAAGGATGACGAACCGAAAAGCTGACGCCTTCAGCAGCGGGCAGGCCGCCCGGCAAGCCCGCTGCTGCTCTTCCTGGCACACTCACTGGACACCTTTTCACAAATCTTGATTAACCTTTGGTTACAAAGTGTGGCTAAAATAGCTGCCAATGGCCACGACCGGATTGTCACCCAGCCGTTCGTGTTGCCGGTTTTGTGAATTGTGATTTCAGGTGCTGCATCTTCAATCCTCGGCCGTTGTGGGCACGCGGGAGCAGCCTGTTCTCTTCTGACTTGTGACGAATACCTTGAAACTCATCATTGTTGCTCTCTACGTTGCCTCTATTGCGTATGTCCACCTGCGTGGCCGGGTGCGCCACAAGCTGGGGCGCCAGCTCAGTGATCACTCGACCTTCCTGGCTCCGGTGAACTGCTTTCTCTACCTCTTTTCCAAACTGCCCAGCCGACCGTACCTGTCCCCCAGCGACTTTCCCGACCTGAGCCCGCTTCAGGAGCATTGGCAAGAGATCCGCGAGGAAGGCCAGAACCTGCTGCGCGCAGGCGAGATCAAGCGCTCCGACCAGTACAATGACGTGGGTTTCAATTCGTTCTTCAAGTCGGGCTGGAAGCGTTTCTATTTGAAGTGGTACGGCGACAGCCATCCTTCGGCGATGAAGCTGTGCCCGCGTACCACCGAGCTGGTGCAAAGCATCGGCTCGATCAAGGCCGCGATGTTTGCCGAGCTGCCACCGGGCTCAAAGCTGGTACGCCATCGTGACCCGTATGCCGGTTCCTACCGTTACCACCTGGGCCTGGACACGCCCAACTCTCCGGGCTGCTACATCAACGTGGACGGTGAAAACTACTACTGGCGCGACGGTGAGCCGGTGATGTTTGACGAGACCTTCATCCACTACGCCGAAAACACCACCGAGCAGAACCGGATCATTCTGTTCTGCGATATCGAACGGCCGATGAAGTACCGCTGGGCGGCCGCGTTCAACCGTTGGTTCAGCCGTAATGTGATGGCTGCGGCCGGTTCGCCCAACGATGCCGGTGACAAGACCGGCGGCCTGAACCGTGCGTTTACCCGCCTGTACAAGATTCGCCTGCGGGGCAAGGAGTTGAAGAAACGCAACCGCACCCGTTACTACCTGGAAAAGTGGGCGATCTTTGCCGGCCTGGCCGCGATCTTCATCCTCATCTGAACCGGGCAGCGGAGCGCATCAGCCTGGCGGATGCGCCCCCAGCTTCTCCCACATCTTCTTGCTGATCTTCTGCCGATTGGCATAACCCGCCCACGGGTCCTTCTTCAAACCCTGCAAACGCTCGTGCAGGTTAGCCACCGTCCATTGTTGGGCGCTGTGCAAACTCTTCAACTCATCACGACTCACCGGTACCGATACCGGCAGGCCGGGCCGCGCCCGCACCGAGTAGGCGGCTACCGTGCTGGCGCCCCGGGCGTTGCGCAGGTAGTCGATGAAGATCTTGCCCACGCGATTCTTCGGGCCCGAAGTCGCGGTAAAGCGTTCAGGCAACTGCAGCGTCATGAACTGGGCGATGGCCTTGGCGAAGGCTTTTACCGAGTCCCAGCCGTCGCGGCGCGCCAGCGGCACCACCAGGTGCAGGCCTTTGCCGCCGCTGGTCTTGACGAACGCTTCAAGCCCCAGTTCATCGAGTACCGACAAGGTCAGTTGCGCCGCTTCAAGCATGCTTTTCCACGGCAGTGCCGGGTCCGGGTCGAGGTCGAGCACAAACAGGTCCGGGGTTTCAATCTTGTCAGCGGTAGCGCCCCAGGTATGCAACTCGACGGTACCCATCTGCACGGCACCGATGAGCGCGGCCGGGCTGTCGATTTCCATCAGCCGCGCATGGCCCGGGTCCAGGGCCTGGTCCAGTTGCTTGATATTCGGGATCGCCAGGCGCTCGGAGTGCTTCTGGAAAAACTGTTCGCCGGCAATGCCTTCCGGTGCCCTGAGCAAGGACACCGGCCGGTTGCGCAGAAAGGGCAGGAGCCATTCGCTGATGCCCTCATAGAACTGTGCCAGTTGCAGTTTCTGTGTAGCGCTCTGGGCATCGATGACTCGGTCCGGATGGGTAATCCTGACCCCAGCCACGGCGCCGGTGCCCGCCGTCTTTTTGCGGGGTTTTTCCTTCAGCGATTTGGCCGTCCGCGGCTGCTCATGCACAATCTGCTCCGCCGGCTTGTCGGTGCGCAGCCCGACAAACGCCGCCTGGCGCACCACACCTTCGCGGGTCCATTCGGCAAATTGCACTTCGCCCACCAGCTGCGGCTCGACCCAGTGCACGCCGCGTGCCTCGGCACTGGTCAGGGGCTTGGCCAGCGGTGAAGTCTGGCGTTCCAGCGTCTTCAACTGTGCACTGATCTTTTTCAGCGCGACCTGATCGAATCCGGTACCTACGCGCCCGGCATACACCAGGCCGCTGTCATCATTGACCGCCAGCAACAGCGCGCCAAACCCGCTGCGCGAACCTTGCGGGCGAGTGAACCCTACGATCACGAATTCCTGGCGCAGCCGGCACTTGAGCTTGATCCAGTCCGGGCTGCGCCTGGAAACGTACGGGCTGCCGGCACGTTTGCCGATCACGCCCTCCAGCGCCAGGTCGCAGGCACTCTCGAAGATATCCCGCTGGTTGGCAGCAAAGGACTCGGAGA
The DNA here is from genome assembly GCF_013386315.1 of Pseudomonas sp. P7779. Lineage (NCBI taxonomy): Bacteria > Pseudomonadati > Pseudomonadota > Gammaproteobacteria > Pseudomonadales > Pseudomonadaceae > Pseudomonas > Pseudomonas sp. P7779. The sequence goes on from NZ_JACARZ010000083.1 coordinate 8,462, forward strand.
AGCGCAGCAGCTTGCTCTTGCTGCGGCTAACCGCGTCCTTCAGTGCGGTGCGGCGCTCTTCGACAGCGGCTTCCCGCTGGTCGCGGCCGTCCAGGAACGGCGCATCGAACAGGTAATAGACAATGTCCAGGCTGCGGCCGATATCAAAGGCGTTCTGCAGCGCCTGGAAATCCGGCAGCCCGTCGGCGTTCAGGCTGACCACCTCACCGTCAAGCCAACTGTCCTTGAGCTTCAGGGCTTCCAGGGCCTTGGCCTGGCGTGGCAGGCGATCGGTCCAGTCATGGCCATTGCGGGTGAACAGCCGAACTTCGCCATCGCGAATCCGCGCGAGGATGCGATAGCCGTCGAATTTGATCTCGTACACCCAATCGCCTTCCGGTGCACGTTCCACCAGTGTCGCCAGCTGTGGCGCGAGTTGATCGGGCAGGGCGGTTGAGGGCTTGCGCCTGGCTTTCTTCGGCGCTGCGGGCTTTTTCGCAACCCCCACCGTTGCGTCGCTCAGCACGCTTTTCGGTTCAGCCTGGACCACATCGTAGTCAGCCACCGGGCGTGCCTGCTGATCGTTCTCCTTGATCAACAACCACTGCTCCTTATCGCCGCTGCCCTTGAGTCGGGTGCGCACCAGCGTCCAGTCGCCTGCCAGTTTTTCGCCGATCAGGCTGAACTTCAGCTTGCCGGCCGCGTAGGCCTTGTGCGGGTCATCGTGGGGCTGCCATACACCGCGATCCCACACGATCACATCGCCAGCGCCGTATTGGCCTGCCGGAATGCTGCCCTCGAAACTGCCGTAGCCCAATGGATGATCTTCCACATGTACCGCGAGGCGCTTCTGGCTCGGGTCGAGGCTTGGGCCCTTGGGCACCGCCCAGCTTTTGAGGACGCCGTCGAGCTCCAGGCGAAAGTCATAATGCAGGTTGCGCGCATCGTGCTTTTGAATCACGAACGACAGGGCATGCGCCCGGTTCCTGGCGCGAGGCGCACTGCCGGCGGGTTCGGCGGTCACATCGAAGTCGCGCTTGGCGTTGTATTCACTCAGGGGCTTGGCCATGGCGGTCTACCTCATGAAGCCTTGCTGGTCTTTTTCGCGGCAGGTTTCTTGGCTGCAGCCTTGGTCGCGGGCTTGCCGGCCAGGCTGCGCTTGAGCAACTCCGTCAGGTCGATCACGTCCGCAGATTTGCGCTCGTCGACACCTTCGCTGGATTCCACGTCTTCGATCTTGCCGGCCTTGGCCTTCTTCGCCACCAGCGCCATGATCTTTTCCTGGAAGCTGTCGCGGTATTCGTCCGGCTGCCAGTCGGCACTCATGTCTTCCACCAGACGCTTGGCCATGTCGAGTTCGCCCTTGGCCAATGTCGGTTTGGTCACGTCGCTGCCCAATTCCAACTCGTCCAGGCCACGCACTTCGGCAGGCCAGCGCAGCATCACCAGCACCAGCGCCGACTCCAGCGGCATCAGTGCCGCCAGGTGCTGCTTGGTGTGCAGCACCACGTTGGCCAGGGCGACCTTGCGGGTTTTCTTCAGGGTTTCGCGCAGCAGGGCATACACCTTGCCGCCGCGCTTGTCGGGGGCCAGGAAGTAGGGCGTGTCGATGTTCTGCAACGGGATCTGGTCGCTGGCCACAAACGCGATGATTTCGATGGTCTGGGTGGACTTGGGGTGGGCCGAGCGGATTTCGTCTTCGCTGAGGATCACGTAGCGACCTTTCTCGTAGGCCACGCCCTTGACGATATTCTCCTTGGTGACTTCCTTGCCGGTGGTCTTGTTGATGCGCTTGTAACCCACCGGGTCCATGCTGCGTTTGTCCAGCCAGTCGAAGTCGACGCCCTGGGAGGACGTGGCCGAGACCAGTGACACGGGGATGTGCACCAAGCCAAAACTGATTGCGCCTTTCCAGATAGCCCGTGGCATGTCGGTATTCCTGAAGTGTGTGGTCTTCAGGTGACAGGGCGGATTCGGCAAAAGTTTCCCTGGCCAGCCGGCTGGCACCAGGGTTTCAGACAGATCGTGTTACACCTGATGAGAAACTATTTAGTTACCAACGCCGAACCCAAGGCGTAGCGTGTTATCGAAAGCACGTATTACTTGCGCCCAGAGAGGCTTTGTCATGAACACCCGTTTGCGCAACCTTGCCGTATTGGCGTTGGGCCTGGCCTTGAGTTCGTTGGCACAGGCGCAAAACCTGCCCGGCAGCAGCAACAACCCCTACAACGGCCCCATCCACCAGGCCAACCCCAACAGCATGCAGGGCACCCAGCCCAACGCACCGGCTGCGCGCGGCACCTACATCCCGCCGGCACAGCGGCCGCCGACCCTGCAAAACGGCGGTATCGGCAACAGCGTCCAGCGCCGTGACGGCGCGCAGACCCCGCCGGCTATCCAGCCCAAGGCTCCCACCCGTGACGCCAATGGCAATCGCGGCGATTGAGTGTGTAAAGACGACAAGGAAACCCACCGTATGCTGTTACGCAAAACCCTTCTAGCGACCTTCTGCGCCGCTGCCTTGCTGCCCCTGGCGCTGCCTGTCTCGGCGGCCGCCACCCAACAGTTTCCCAGCGAGCAAGGGAGTATCACCGTCACCCCGATTGCCAAGGGCCTCGATCACCCGTGGGCGGTGGCGTTCCTGCCGGACAAGCAAGGCTTCCTGGTCACCGAACGTCCCGGCAACCTGCGGTTTGTCAGCCCGGAAGGCAAACTGTCCGCGCCCCTGAGTGGCGTGCCGAAGGTGTTTGCCAAAGGGCAGGGCGGCCTGCTGGACGTGGTGCTGTCGCCGGACTTCAAGGAGGACCGCCTGGTGTACCTGTCCTACGCCGAGGGCGGCGGCACTAATGGCACCGCAGGCACCGCAGTCGGGCGTGGGCGCTTGAGCGATGACCTGAGCGGCCTGCAAGACTTCAAGGTGATCCTGCGTCAGGAGCCCAAGCTGTCCACGGGCAACCACTTCGGCTCGCGGCTGGTGTTTGACCGCGATGGTTACCTGTTTGTGACCCTTGGGGAAAACAACGACCGCCCCACCGCCCAGGACCTCGACAAGCTGCAAGGCAAAGTGGTGCGGATCTTCCCGGACGGTCGTATACCTGAAGACAACCCCTTCGTCGGCCAGGAAGGCGTGAGGCCGGAAATCTGGTCCTACGGCCAGCGTAACCCCCAGGGTGCGGCACTCAACCCGTGGAGCGGCACACTCTGGGAAAACGAACATGGCCCGCGCGGCGGGGATGAAATCAACATCATCGAGCGGGGCAAAAACTACGGCTGGCCCCTGGCAACCCATGGCATCAACTATTCCCTGACGCCGATTCCCGAGGCCAAGGGCAAGACAGTCGGAGGCACCGTTGCACCGCACCACGTCTGGGAAAAATCCCCGGGTGTGAGCGGCATGGCGTTCTACGACGCCGACCGGTTCAAGGCCTGGCAGCACAACGTGTTTATCGGGGCATTGGTCAGCCAGGAGTTGATTCGCTTGCAGTTCGATGGGGACAAGGTCATCCACGAAGAGCGACTGCTGGGCGGCCTGAAAGCGCGGATCCGCGATGTGCGCCAGGGCCCGGATGGTTACCTGTATGTGCTCACGGATGAAGATAACGGCGTGTTGTATCGGGTGGGTTTGAACCAGGACTGACGGATACGGCAAATACCAATGTGGGAGCGGGCTTGCTCGCGAAAGCGGTGGGTCAGTCGCTGGAGATGTTGGCTGAGCCATTGCCTTCGCGAGCAAGCCCGCTCCCACAGTTGTGTAGCGTCGAGCCTACAACCCAAGCTCCGACAACCCCGGATGCTCATCCGGACGCCGCCCCAGCGGCCAGTGGAACTTGCGCTCGCTTTCCTTGATCGGCATGTCGTTGATGCAGGCAAACCGGTTCGCCATCAAGCCGTTCTCGTCAAACTCCCAGTTCTCGTTGCCGTAGGAGCGGAACCAGTTGCCGGAGTCGTCATGCCATTCATAGGCATAGCGCACCGCAATGCGGTTGCCGGTAAACGCCCACAACTCCTTGATCAACCGATAATCCAGCTCTCTGGCCCATTTGCGGGTCAGGAAGGCCTTGGCCTCTTCGCGGTTGTGGGCGAACTCGGCGCGGTTGCGCCATTGGGTATCCAGGGTATAGGCCAGGGATACCCGTTGCGGGTCCCGGGAGTTCCAGCCGTCTTCGGCCAGGCGAACTTTTTCAATCGCCGACTCACGGGTAAACGGCGGCAACGGCGGGCGTATTTCTGCGTTGGATGACATGGGACGGCTCCTTAACAGGTTTAAAAGTCAGGTCAAAGTTGCAATAGGGTTCGCGCCATGGATTGCGCATTATCGGCAGCGGTGGTGTCGCCCATCACCAGGGCAACGGTAATGGCGCCATCAATCAGGATCAGCAGGTGCGCGGCCTGGCGTTCCGGGTCGGGGGTGCCATGTGCTTGACACAGTTCGAGGGCGTACTCGAACAGTTTCTGTTTATGGGCCTTGGCCAGTTGGCGCACCGGGTTGTGCGGGTCGCCGGTCTCGCCGCTGGTGTTGATGAAGGCGCAGCCGCGAAAGTCATCGGAGCCGAACCAGGTTTTCAACGCGCTGAACACACCCAGCAGGCGCTCGCCCGTGGTGGAGTGGTGTTCAACTTCGTTGCGCAGCCACTGCATCCAGCGCTCGTCGCGGCGTTGCAGGGCGGCAATCACCAGTTCGTCCTTGTTGGCGAAGTAGCGGTAGACGCTCTTTCTGGAGACGCCGGCGGTTTTCACCAGAAGATCCATGCCGGTGGCAGCGATGCCATTTCGGTAGATCAACTTTTCGGTGACGTCGAGGATAATGTCGCGAGTGATATCGTTCATGGAGATTACAGTAGAACGATCGTTCTCCTTGGTCAATTAATTATTTTTAACCCTGGGCGGGAAGACCTGAGCCAGCCCATGGTGTAAGCTCTGGAGTCCTTCGGATTCGACCCATTGCGAGCCCTATGCCGTCGTTATTCAAACGCTCCCTGTTGCCCAAGCTGCGCGGTTTTCCCCTCACGCCCGACGCGATCGAGGTGCTGTCCGGCGCCGCCGAGTACCGCCGTTGCCTGCTGGAGAAAATTTCCCAGGCCACCCAGCGCATCTACATCGTAGCGTTGTACCTGCAGCAGGATGAGGCGGGGCAAGAGATCTACGACGCGTTGCACGCTGCCAAGGCCGCCCGGCCCGGGCTGGATATCGTGGTGGTGGTCGACTCGCTGCGGGCCCAGCGCGGTTTGATCGGTGCCGGCAAGCAACCGGGCAACAGCGCCTGGTACCAGGCCATGACCCAGTCCCACAGCACCGAAGTGCCGGTGTACGGCGTGCCGGTGCAAACCCGCGAACTGTTCGGCGTGCTGCACCTCAAGGGCTTTGTAATCGATGACAGCGTGCTGTATAGCGGCGCCAGCCTGAATAACGTGTACCTGCACAAGTTCGACAAGTACCGCTATGACCGTTATCACCTGATCCACAACAAGGCGCTGGCCGACTCGATGCAGCACCTGGTGGAGCACGGCCTGGTGGCCGCCAAGGCGGTGCATCGCCTGGACCTGCCCAACCCGCCGACCACTCGCAGCCTGCGCAACGACATCGGCGACCTGCGCAGCCGCCTCAAACACGCGGTGTATGACACCTCGGCGGGGCAGTTGCCCAACGGCAACCTGACGGTCAGTCCGTTGTTGGGCGTGTGCAAGAACAACCCCCTGAGCCGGGTGATCTGCGAGCTGATTGCCAGCGCCCAGCACCAGCTGACTATCTGTACGCCGTACTTCAACCTGCCGCTGCCGGTGACCCGGGAAATCAACCGCGCCCTGGCGCGCGGGGTGAAGATCGACATCATTGTCGGTGACAAGACCGCCAACGACTTCTACATCCCGCCGAGCGAGCCGTTCAAGGTCATCGCCGCGCTACCGTACCTCTACGAAATCAGCCTGCGTCGCTTCGCCAAGCGCCACCAGCGCATGATCGACAGCGGCCAGTTGAACCTGCACCTGTGGCGCGACGGCGACAATACCTATCACCTCAAGGGCATGTGGGTCGACCAGCGCTACACCTTGCTGACCGGCAACAACATCAACCCACGAGCGTTTCGCCTCGACCTGGAAAACGCCTTGCTGATCGATGATCCCAAGGGTGAGTGGGTAGGGCCACGGCGCACCGAGCTTGCCGAGATTTTCCAGCACACCTCGCGTATTGAGCGCTACCAGCAGCTGGAAACCCTGATGGAGTACCCGGCGGCCGTCGGCAAGTTTTTGCGTCGGGTCAGCCGGGTGCGGATCGAGCGGTTGTTGTATCGGATTTTGTAGGGCCGTTGCAGGCGTTCCGACGTATCCGGGTCGACGCTGGCCATGCTGGTTTGGGTACTGCAGACTGGCTCTCACCGCCTGGATTTGACGGCATCTATTGTTTGGCGCTGTGGTCGACATGCCTGACCAGTAAATTATCAAGGTCAAATTTGTCGGCCTGGTCTGTTTGAGTTTCAAATCGAAAAGTGATTCTCAGATTGAGCCGGTTGCCGTTTTTTTTTGCTGTGGGAAGGGGAATTGTGACGCCAATCCAGTGATTGTTCGGTTGGAAAACACTGGACGATTGCTCAATTTCCGCCAGCCTGACGATGAGGCGAGCGGGTGTTTTTGATCTGAATTGGAAGTTGAGTAAATACTCCTGGCCTTTAATAAAGCCGAATTGCTTTTGTATGCGAATAGCACTGCCAGTTTCGAAGTCGGATGAAAGATAAAACTCCAGCGGATCATTGGGCGATTGCTGCACAAACTTCGTGGTGCCCGGGACGGTCTCGGTCCAGTCGTTCCAGTTTCTATTTTCAAATGTAGTCAGATCGTACAGTTCATTGCTCATGATTTTTGCCTCAAGATTGAGGGGGCTTATTCATCCAAGCCCGGTATTCGATGAGATTCCAATACATTCAGACTGTCTACTGTCAGAAATCACAGGTAGGTTCCCTTGGGTTTTACTGCACCCTGTGAGTGTCAGACCGGTTGCCGTGCCGCCGGCCAGCACGCGATCAACAGCAGCAGCGCCGCCGCCACCAGGTAGGGCAGGCGAGGTTCGATCGCGTAGATCAAGGTCCCGGCCAACGGCCCGACCACCACGCCCAGGCCTTGGGCCGCACCCACCGAACCTGCCGTGGCGCCTTGCTCCGACGCATCCACCGCATTCGCCGCCAGCGCCGCGAAAGACGGGAAGATCCAGCCCATGCCGGCCGCGGACACAAAAAAGCACAGCCACAGGATCCAGGCCGTATCAGCGAACATGCTGCCGGCAAATCCCAGGGCTGACACCACCGCACCGATGCGAATCATCCGCAGCGGCGGCCACTCCAGTTTGCGCACTACCAGTTGCGAACAGATCAACGCCAGCCCGACCATGGTCAGGGCGATACCGGCAGTTTGTGCCGCATCGGCCGGGTTCATCTTCAAGCGATCCAACGCGAAAAAACCCACGGTTATCTGCGCGATCGACACACACAGCATCGCGACAAACGCCACCACCAACGGTCGACGCAGGCGTGGGTCCGAGAGGTTGACCGGCTTGGGCGGCTGCTTGAGGTGCAGCTCCTGGCGCGGCAATTTGGCCAGCAGCAACAAGAATCCCAACAGCGGTAACACCGCCATCGCATAAAACGGCAGGCTCAGGCTGTGACGCGCCAACAGCGCAGCAATCGCCGGGCCCAGCACCAGGCCGCAGGCGTTGGCGGCGCCCAGGGAAGCCATGGCCTTGGCGCGGTGCTCAGGCTCAATGTTGTCGGCCACCAGCGCATAGCCGCCCACCGGTATCGCAGCGTAGAACACGCCGATCAGGCCACGACCCAGAATCAGCCCGATAAACGCCAACATGGCCGATGGCAGCAGTTGCAGGGACGCATCGATAAACACGCACAGCGCCCAGTAGGCCAGGGTGAAACCACCGGTGCCCAGCAGCAGCACACGGCGCCGGCCCAGTCGGTCACTGGCCTGGCCCCATGGACGAGCCAGAAGCATCCAGATCACCCCGGACACGGTGACCGCCGCACCTGCCTGCCAGGTGGCCAGGCCAAGCACCCGAGCGATCGGGCCAATCAGCGAGACAAATGCCATCATCGCCATGGTGCAGGCCATGTTGGCCAACAGCAGCGGCCTCAGGTTGAATGGGCGGTCAGTGTGCAAAGTCGCGAGTGCAGCGTCTTGGGAGCTGTTCATCGGTTATCCAAGGGCAGGAGAAAAGGGCAGTCGTGCATCCACCATCACCAGCGGGCGGCCATGCACCTGTTCCAGGCGGCCACTCACACCATAGACGTTTTTCAGCAACGCCTGATTGATCACCACTTGCGGTGGCCCGGCAGCGGCCAACTGACCGTTGTGCAACACCACCACCTGATCACTGAAGCCCAGGGCGAGGTTGATGTCGTGCACCACCACCAGGGTGATCAGGTTGCGTTCGCGGGTGGCCTGGGTGATGGCTTCCACCACCTGGCACTGGTGATACAGGTCCAGGGCGCTGGTGGGTTCGTCCAGCAGCAACACCCGAGGCTGGCGCACCAGGGCCTGGGCCAGGCCCACCAGTTGGCGCTGGCCACCGGAAAGTGCATCGATCGGGCGGTCGGCGAGGGCGGTCAGGTCGAGGTCGGCGAGGATTTTTTCCACGCCCTTAAGCACCGCCGGGCTCGGCCGCCCAGGCGCAAAACCCGCGCCGCGATGGCCGGCCATGGCCGCACTCAGTACCGCTTCGAAGGCGCACAGGCGCGTACGCTCCGGCAGGCTCTGAGGCAGGTACACCACTTGTTGCGCGCGCTCGACTTGCGGCAGGCGATTGAGATCGACACCCTCCAGCCAGATCTGGCCGTGCGCCTTGTGCAGCCCGGCGATGCCACGCAACAAGGTCGACTTGCCGGCAGCGTTGGGGCCGATCAGCGCGGTGATGGTGCCGGGCAGCAACGCCGGCAGATGAATGTCCTGCAGCACGCTGCGACTGCCGTAGTGCATGCTCAACGCTTGTGTGCTTAATCCGGTCACAGAGCACCTCGGCGGTTACGCATCACAATCGCCATGAAGAACGGAATTCCCACCAGTGCGGTGACAATCCCCACCGGAATCAACACGCCGGGCATCAATGCCTTGCTGGCAATCGACGCCATCGACAGGATCAAGCCACCGCTGAGCACGCTCGCTGGCAGGAACAAGCGGTGATCTTCACCCACCAACAGCCGCGCGATATGCGGAGCAATCAGCCCGATAAAACCGATAGTGCCGACAAACGAAACCGCCAGCGCCGACAGCAGGCTGATGCGCAGCAACGACAGCACCCGCAGGCGGCCGACATCAATCCCGAAACTGCGGGCGCGTTCCTCGCCCAGGGTCAGGGCAGTCAACGCCCAACTCTGACGCAGGGAAAACGGCAGGCACAGCAGCAACGCCGCAGCGAGGATCGCGAGCTTTTCCCAGGACGCCCGGGCCAGGCTGCCCAGGGTCCAGAACACCAGTTGCTGAAGGCTGTCCTGGCTCGCCACAAACTGCAGCAGTGCCACCAGCGCATTGAACGCAAACACCAGGGCAATCCCGAACAGCACCAGGCTCTCCACACCAAACCCACGCCAGCGTGCCAACAGATACAGCAATGCCACCGATGCCAGTGCGAACAGAAAGGCGTTGGCCGAAATCAGGTACTGCGCCGGCACGCCAGGAATGCCCATCCCGAGCACAATGGCCAGGGCTGCACCGAAGGCGGCGGCGGCGGAAACGCCGAGGGTGAACGGGCTGGCCAGCGGGTTATCCAGCACCGTCTGCATTTCGGCGCCGGCCAGGGCCAGTGCCGCGCCCACCAGTACCGCCATCAACGCGTAAGGCAGGCGCACATTCCATACGATCACCGCCTCCACCCGCGGCATCGAAGCCGGGTCCCACAGCACTTGCAACAGGCGCGTCAGGCTCATGCCGGAAGGCCCGGTGGTGATGTCCACCGCCAGGGAAACCACCAATGCCAACGCCAGCGCCGACAACAGCAATACCCGTCGTCCATGGCGGTGGCGATAGCGCTCACCTGCGCCATCGGCGCTCGCACAGGCTTGCACCTGCGTCACGGCACAAGGCTCGTGGTGAATACGCCGCTGGCCGGAATTGGCATAAAGCGCCGGTACAATTCGGCTCGGGTCTGTTCCGGATCCAGGTCGGCGAACAACTCAGGATGCAGCCACTTGGCCAGGGCCTGCACTGCGATCAAGTGTTCCGGCGAGTCATAGAAAATATGCCAGAGGCCATGCACGTTGCCTTCACGTACCGCCCGCAGTTCATTCAGCGGCGCGCGCTGGGACACTTGCTTGAGGCTGTCGTTGGCCTGCTGCGGCGTGGCCGAATAGCCGAGGGTCACACCGCCCTGGCCGTGGCCGAATACGCCGGTGGCGACGTACACATCCGGATCGCTGGACAGAATGTATTCGACGTTCAATGTGCCGATCGGGCCGGGAATGCGCCCGTCGGCGATGTTCCGGCCACCCGCGAGCTTGATCATTTCCCCGAAGTTGCCGGTGCCCGGCGAACCACAGCAATCCTGCAGGCCGGCGAGCATGTCGATGAAGATCTTCGGCCGTTTTACCGTCCCGGCCTTGGCCAGGGTATCGGTGACCTTGGCCAGCGAGGCCTGGTAAAACGCGATGTAGTCCTCGGCTTGTTGATTACGGTCCAGAGCCTTGCCCAGCAGGCGCATGCTCGGCACCGTGTTGCTCAGCGGATGGTCGCTGAAGTCGACGAAAATCACCGCCACGCCGGCCGCTTCCAGCTGCTTGACCGCCTCGCTGTCGGGGCTCGGGCCATGGCCGCCGCTCAAGGCCATGATCGCCAGGTCCGGGTGTACCGCCAGGGCCTTTTCCACACTGAAGGTTTCGGCGGAGGTGCCGCCTACCAACGGTACGTTGTCGGCTTCGGGAAAGTGCTTCTGGAACGCGGCGTAACCCTGCACGTCCAGGCCGCGAAAATCCCCTTGCCAGCCGGCGATGCGGGTAAACGGGTTCTTGCCTTCAAGGAGCGACAGCGAGTAGATCATCCGGCCTTCACCCAGCAGGATATGCGAGACCTTGTCCGGTACGTCGACCTTGCGCCCCGCCAGGTCGGTGACGGTGTGGGCGCAGGCCAGGCCGCTCATTAACAGGCCAAGACCGAGCAGCAGGCCGCGTTGCAACAACAGAGGGTGTTTCATGAACAATTTCCTTGAACAGTTGGGCGCACGTGGCGGACGCGTTTGCGCCACCACAACAACAGCCCGGTGAGATAGAGCAGCGGCAATGCCAGGCCGCAAAGAAAGGCCAGGGCCGCGCCGGGCAACCCGAGCAACAGGTGGCCGTGGGCGGCGGAGAACAGCGGTTTGATCGCGGCGGGGTTGGCGAAGAACCAGTCGGGCCGGGCCAGCCAGGCGCCGCTGCCGGCAATCACCGCCAACGGCAGGCACAGCCAGGCGGCTGCGACGTTGTGCCATTCCCGCAGGCGGCGCAGGCCCTGGCTGCCCGGGCGCAAGCTGGCGGCTTTCCACCAGCTGCGCCGCCCCGGCCACCACAGGTACAGGCCGCTGCCCACCGAGCCCAGCAGCACCAGGCCACAGGCAAACAGGGCGACGGCGCCAATGGGCGGCGGCAACAGCAGTGCCCGGTGCAGCGCCACCAGCTTCGCCAGCCACAGGTCATCGAACACAAAAAATGCCCGTGGCTCGGCACTGTAGGGATCGATCATCGCAATGCCGATGCCGGGCCGATCCTCCAGGGCTCCGAAGACGATCGCGTTGTCCGATTCCAGGAAACCCTGGCGCGGTTTTGCGGCGCCAAAGACTTTCTGAAATTGCGGGTAGGCACCCAGTGCCGCGCTGATCCACTGCGCGTCATCCAGCAGTGCGCCGTGTTCAACCGGAGCCAGGTCCAAGGCCTGGCTGCCGACCTCCCAGCGCAGGATCGGCCCCTTGAGTTCCAGCAGCGCACCGCTCAAGCCAATCAGCGCCAGCAGCAGGCCGACGCTCAGCGCCAGCCATCGATGCACACGAAGCCACCACCCACGCATGGCAGTTACCAGCGATAGCGCAGGCTGGCGATGACACTGCGGTCATACCCGGCACTGCAGCTGGAGAGGGAGCAGCCTTCGTAATAGTGCTTGTCGGTCAGGTTGGTGGCATTCACCGCCAGGCGCAGGCCCTTGGCCGCCGGGATCAGCTTGTCGAAATCGTAGTGCACCGCCGCGTCGAGCAAGGTGTAGGAGGGCACGCTCACAGTGTTGGCAGCATCGGCCTCGGTGGAACCGATATAGCGTACGCCGACGCCAAATCCGAGCCCGGTGAGCGGGCCAAAGGGCAGGGTGTAGTCAGCCCACAACGACGCCATTTTTTCCGGGGTGTCGGTGGGGCGGTTGCCTTTTTCCAGCGGGTTGTTGCTCTTGCTGACTTCGGCGTCGTTGTAGGTCAGGGTTGCCAGCAGGTCCAGGCCCTTGGCGAGGCTGGCCTTGCCTTCCAGCTCCACGCCGCGCACGTTGACCTCACCGGTCTGCACGCTGTTCAGCGGGTTGCTCGGGTCGGTGGTCTTGACGTTCTGCTGGGTCAGGTCGAACAGCGACAGGGTGATGTAGCTGTCGATCCCGGGCGGCTGGTACTTGATGCCGACTTCCGACTGCTTGGCGGTGCTCGGTTTGAAGCTGGTGCCGTAGAAATCAGTGCCGAGCACCGGGTCGAACGAGGTGGCGTAGCTGATGTACGGCGACAGGCCGTTGTCGGCCAGGTAAACGAGGCCTGCACGGTAGGTGAACTTGTTGTCGTCCTGCTTCTGCCCGGTGTCGGTCAGGCGGTTGTCGGTGCGCGCACTCGAATGATCCTGGCGACCGCCGACGGTCAGTACCCAACGGTCGTTGAACGTCATCTGCTGCTGGGCGTAGAGCCCGGTCTGGTCGGCGCGCTGCAAGGTGCTGGCGAACGGGGTGTTCGGCGCGAACACACCCCCGTGCACCGGGTTGTAGATGTCGATCGACGATGCCGCGCCGCCGTTGAGGTAATAGTCTTCACGGGTGCGCCGGTAATCGACCCCCAGCAGCGACACCATCTGCACCTCGCCAAGGTTCCAGCGGGCCTGGGCATTGTTGTCCAGGGAGTACACGTCGCCGACGATGCGGAAGCGGTAGGCCGACCGGTTCAAGGTGCGCAGGTCCGGCGCCAGGGACATGCCGCTGGCGGTGTTGGTCAGCAGGTTGACGTGGCCATAACGTGCGCTGGAATTCAGGCTCCACACATCGTTGATCCGGTGCTCCAACAGGTAGCCCAGCGAGTATTGCGTGCGGCCGTTGTCCAGGCCGGGTTCGTCGAGAAAGACGTTGTGTTTGACCTTGCCATTCGGGTTCGGCTTGAGCGTGCCCACCGTCGGCAGGAACACCCGGGGCGCGCCGAATTCATCCTCCGAGTAATCGGCCAGTACGGTCAGGCTGGTGTCGTCGTTCGGCCGCCAGGTAAACGACGGCGCGATGAAGGTTTTGTCGTCCTTGATGTGATCGAACTGGGTGCCGCTGCTGCGCTCCAGGCCCACCAGCCGATAGAGGAATTGCCTCTGGTCATCCAGTGGCCCGCTGAAGTCGAACTGGCCCTGGGCGCGGTCGAAACTGCCGCCCTGGAGCTGCACTTCATGGAACGACTGGTCCAGTGGCCGCTTGCTGATCTGGTTGACCACACCGCCCGGTGCGTTCTGGCCGAACAACACCGAGGCCGGGCCCTTGAGCACGTCGATGCGTTCCAGGCCATAGGCTTCGGCTTTTGGCCAGGCCTGGGTGGTGGTGCCACGTAAGCCGTCGCGCAACATGCCGGTGCTGGTCACGTCGAAGCCGCGAATCGAGAGGTTGTCGAAGCGCTGGCTGGCGGCGGTAGTGTTGGCCTGCACGCCGGCCGTGTAGCGCAACGCTTCGCTCACCGATTGCACTTGCTGCGCGTCCATCTGGTCGCGGGTCACTACGGAGATCGACTGGGGGATTTCATTGAGCGCGGTGTCGGTCTTGGTCCCGCTGAGGCTACGCTTGGCCACGTAGCCGGCCTGTTGTCCGGTGGGGCTGTCGGCTTGGGTCCCGGTGACCACGCTGCTGTCGAGCACCAGGGCGTGATCGGTGTCCGCCTCGGCGGCCTGCACAAGGTTCATCTGGGTCAGCGACAGGCCCAGGGCAACGCCATGGATCAGGGTTGCCAAGGGCTTGCGACTGGTTTTCAAGTGCGGGACTGCGGTATCGATTGGCAAACCTGGGGTGTCTCGGTACAGAACGCGGGTGCCCATGCTTCACTCCATGATGAGGTGTTCAATGCGAATGCAAACGTATCTCATCCAGGCGTTGTGACGCAGGGCTATTGCTTTGGGTCGAGCGATCATTTCTTTCGTTTGCGGGGCAGGGCGGAACTTTCACAACCCGTCAGCGCAACGCCTTGGGCGAAACCCCGAAACGCTTGCGAAACGCCGTGGAGAAATGCGCCGGGCTGTAACCCACGCGGTACGCGGCGCTGGACACATTGGTCTCACCGCTGGCGAGCAGGCGATAGGCTTCGGCCAGGCGCTGTTCCTGCAAGTACACATAGACACTGGTGCCGAATACCTGACGAAAGCCCGCGGTCAATTTGCGCGGGTTGAGGCCGACTGCGCGAGACAGCTCGGCCAATGACGGCGAAGCCTGCAACGAACCGAGCAACAGGTCGCGGGCGGCATGAATGCGTTCGATGTCCGCTGAGTTGCAATGGGCGTCCTGCACCGGGCGCGACTCGGTTTGCGCGAGAATTCCCTCCACCCCCAGCGCTGTCAGCTCCAGGGCCTTGCCGCCCAGATAGAAGGAGCGGGCAGGGCCCTGCAACGGGCAGGTGAAAATCTGTTGGGCAAGGGCGAGCAACGGTTTGCTCGCGGGCTGGCAGAACATCATCGGCCCGCCGCCGCGTTTATCCAGCAGGCGCTCAGGCTCAAGGCCGACGCTGCGGATCGACGGGAAATCCAGCTGCACGGTGGTGTAGCGCACCGGCACACCACTGGCGAACAGGTGATCGCCACAATGTTCACCCTGGTTGGCCACGGCGCACAGGGTCGGCCCGCGAATCTCCACTTCCTGCTGGCCTTCGACCCGGCAATTGAGCTGGCCGCTGAGCACCAGGATGATCTTCAAACCTTGCCACAGCGGCTCTTGCATCCACATCTGGCTGTCCATCAACACAGTCCCGGCGGACAGGGTGATTTCCGGCACGACGGTGGCGGCACCCGTGTTCAAAGTGTTGGGAAAATTGAGGGTGAAATCCCTTTGGGTCGGTAGCGGCGCAGCGTGTGGGCTGAGCATGGCGGACTCCCTGTGAACCGGAAAAGAGGGGCATACGCTAGCAGGAAATTTCTTACCTGTAATTAAGAATGATTATCCTTTAGCCGAAAGCCCGGACCACGCCTCATCGCTGCAGGCCGCAGAAACTCACGCTGTAGCGCAATCAAAAGAAAAAGCCGCGCAAACGAATGTCCTGCCGGTTGCCGTGCTGCGGCTTTTGCCTATTAATAATCACTCTCATTTCCGCAGCCCTTGGCGACTCATGGATGAACCGCTCAATGACCCATTCTCCCTAGCCCTTTTCACCCTTGCCCCGCAGGCCTTTTGTTCACGGCATCGGCCCCTTATTGCCGAAAAAAACTCTGGAGACCCCATGACTATCATTGACGACTGCCCCGATTGGCCCGAAGCGTTTGCCCAACGCTATCGCGACGCAGGCTATTGGCGCGACGAGACCTTTGGCGACCTGCTGCGCAACGCCGCCCGCACCTTTGGCGAGCGTGAAGCGATCACCGATGGAACGCTGCGGGTGAGCTATCGCCAACTGGATCAACGGGTCGATCAACTGGCCGGCGGGTTCTCCCGGCTGGGGTTGGTGGCAGGGGACAACGTGGTGGTGCAACTGCCGAACTGCGTGGGTTTTGTCGAAGTGTGCTTCGCCCTGTATCGCCTCGGCGTACGGCCAATCTTTGCGTTACCGGCCCATCGTCATCTGGAAATCGGCCGCTTCTGCGAGTTTGCCCAGGCCAGGGCATACCTCTGCGCTGACGTCACGGCAGGTTTTGATTATCGGGGCATGGCCCGTTGCTTGAAGGCGGCCCATGGCGACCTTGCGTGGGTGATCGTGGCCGGTGAGGCTGAAGAATTCATCGCGCTCGAAGACCTTTATCTGGACGACCCGCAGCCAACCTTTTCTGCGCCGCCCGCGGATGCCGTCGCGTGTTTCCAGTTGTCCGGTGGCTCCACCGGCGTGCCGAAACTGATCCCGCGTCGCCACAATGAATACCTCTACAACGTGCGGACCAGCGCCGAACGTTGCGGCCTGACCGACGCCACGGTGTACCTCGCCGCGCTGCCCATGGCCCATAACTTTCCCATGTGCTGCCCGGGGTTCATGGGCACCTTGCTGATGGGCGGCCGTGTGGTGCTGAGCGGCTCGCCAAGCGCCGAAACCTGCTTCGCCCTGATCGAGCATGAACGCGTGACCCATACCGCGCTGGTGCCGCCACTGGTGCTGGTCTGGCTGGATGCCGCCCAGGCGCGCGGGCAGGGCCTGCCAGGATTGCAACTGCTGCAAGTCGGCGGCGCCAAACTGAGCTTCGAGGCTGCCCGCCGCGTGGAACCCACCCTCGGCTGCCGCTTGCAGCAAGTGTTCGGCATGGCCGAGGGGCTGATTTGCTATACCGACCCCAACGACCCACCGCAACGAGTCCTGCACACCCAGGGCAAACCCATGTCCCCGGGCGACGAAATCCGGGTGGTGGACGACAACGAACAGGACGTGATACAGGGCCAGGTCGGCCAATTGCTGACCCGTGGTCCGTACACGATTCGCGGTTACTACCGCCACCCTGCGCACAACGCCCAGGCGTTTACCACTGACGGTTTCTACCGCACCGGCGACCGGGTAATGCTCACCGACGACGGCTACCTGATGGTCGAAGGTCGCGACAAGGACGTGATCAACCGTGGCGGCGAAAAGATCGCCGCCGAAGAAGTCGAAAACCTCCTGCTCAGCCATCCTGCCGTCGCCGATGTGGCCTTGGTGGCGATGCCGGACGCCTACCTCGGCGAACGCACCTGCGCCTTCGTGATTCCCCGTGGCACGGCACCGCGCCCGCCGGAACTGCTGCGCCATCTGCGTGAGCAAGGGTTGGCGGCCTTCAAGCTGCCGGACCGCTTCGAATTTATCCCCGGTTTCCCGCAAACCGGCGTGGGCAAGGTCAGCCGCAAGCACCTGCGGGAGGCTATCCAGCAGCTGTATTTCGGGGCAAAACAACCTGAGGGAAGCGCCGCCTGTGGCTGATCAAGACTCGCTGCGTGAACTGCTCGCGCCTGTACGTGGCCGGTTGATCTGCGCCATGCTGCTGCAAGCCCTGGCGACCCTGATCGGCCTGCTGCCGTTGATCGCGGTGGCGGAGTTGGCGCCGTCGTTGCTGGACGGAAAACTCGATCTGCACGATGGGTTCTGGTGGTTGTTGGCCGGTGCGGGCGCTTTGCTGTTGCGCATGCTCGGGCTGGCTGCCGCCTTGCAGATGACCCACCTGGCCGACAGCGACCTGCAACGCCAGGTTCGCCAACGGCTGGCCGCGCATTTGGCGCGGGTTCCGCTGGCTTGGTTCAGCGCCCGTGGTGGGCAAAAAGTCGACCGTGTTTTGCTCGACGACGTAGGTGCGCTGCATCAACTGGTGGCGCACTTGCCAAACAACCTCGCCGCCGCATTGGTGGCGCCCCTGGCGTGCCTGTTGTACCTGCTGACGGTAAGTGTGCCGATGACCGTTGTGGTGCTGCTGCCTCCAGCGCTGGCGCTGTGGCGACTGCGAGCCTTGCGCTCCCAGGCTTATCGGGATGACCAGAAGGCACTGGGCGCCGCGCTGGGCAACCTGTCCCTGGCCACCCAGCAGTTTGTGCAGAGCATCGCCATGGTCAAGTCATTCGGCCGGGCCGATCGGGTGCAGTCAAAGTTCTTCGGTGCGGTGGAACGTTTCGCCAGTTTCTTTTCCTGCTGGGCCCAACGCTGGGCCGGGCTTGGGGCGAGTGTCGAGGTGCTGCTTTCGCCGTTGCTGGTGCTGGCCCTGGTGCTGTTGGGCGGTGCGTCGCTGGTGGCTGGCGGTTGGCTGATGCCGGTGCAACTGCTGCCGTTCCTGCTGCTGGGGCCGGCCCTGGCAGCGCCGGTCGCGGCCGTCGGGCATGGTGCGGATGCACTGGTGCAGGGCCGCATGGCCGCCAGCCGTATCGCCACCGTGCTCAACAGCGCGACGTTGACGCAACCTCGCGAATCCCGCGAGCCCAAGGGCCGCCAGGTGAGCTTTGAAGGCGTGGACTTTCGCTACCCCGACGGCACGCAGGTGCTGCATGACATTGACCTGGATCTACCGCCCGGCACGCTGACCGCATTGGTGGGCGACTCGGGCGCCGGCAAATCCACCCTGGCCACTTTGCTTGCGCGCTTTGCCGATGTGAGTGCCGGGGCGATCCGCATCGGCGACGTCGACCTGCGGGACATGCACAGCGCCACCTTGTATCGCCAGGTCGCCTTTGTGTTCCAGGATGTGCGCCTGCTGCGCACCAGCGTCCTCGACAACCTGCGCCTGGCGCGCCCCGACGCCACGCAAATCGAGGTGGAAGCCGCCGCCCGGGCCGCGCAGATTCACCAGCGCATCCTCGCGCTGCCCCAGGGGTATCACACCGTCCTCGGAGCCGGCGTGCAACTGTCCGGCGGTGAAGTGCAACGCCTGGGCATTGCCCGGGCGATGCTCAGTGAAGCGCCGATCCTGATTCTCGATGAAGCCACCGCCGCCAGTGATCCTGAATCCGAAGCCGCGATCCAGCAGGCGCTGTCTCGCCTGGCCCGTGCCCGCACGGTGCTGGTAATCGCCCACCGCTTGAGCAGCATCCAGGACGCCGACCAGATCGTCGTGCTGCAAGGCGGGCGGATTGTCGAGCGCGGTACGCATCACGGCTTGCTGGACCAGCAGGGCACTTACGCCGGGCTGTGGGCCGCTGAGCAGTTTTCGGCGGCCGCACTGAAGAGGGCACGGGCATGATTCGCGCGCTGTTACGCAGCCTGCAACCCCGTGAAGCCGGCTTGTTGCGGCGTGCGCTGATGGCGATGGCGTTGAGTGCGTTGGCCCAGGGCGCAGCGTTGGCGTTGTTGCCGATGGCCTTTGCCCAGTGGTTCGGCAACACCACGCCTTGGGCCTGGGCCATCGGTTTCACCGGCATGGCCTTGTTGTGCCTCTGGCTGCGCCGGTATGCCCAGCTGGCGGGCTATCGCGCCGGTGCCGAAGCAGCCCAGGCGTTGAACCGACGCATTGGTGACAAGCTGGTGCAACTGCCGCTGGAATGGTTTGTGGAGCGGCGCAGCGCTGAACTGAATCGCCTGGTGACTCACACCGTGCTGCAAATCATGAGCACCCCGGCGCACCTTTTGCAGCCAATGGCCAATGCGCTGTTGACGCCTTTGGCACTCCTGCTGGCGCTGTTTTTCTACGACCGCTCCATGGCGTTGGCGGCACTGGCCGCGTTGCCGTTGCTGGTGCTGGTGTACCACTGGGGCGTGCGCTGGGGCGGGCAAGCTGAAGCACTGAGCGAAGCCGCAGCCAATGAAGCGGCGGCCCGGGTGATGGAGTTTCTGCGCCAGCAACCGTTGCTGCGCTCCAGCGGGCGCACCGAGCAAGGTTTCGACCTGCTCACCGAGGCCTTGGCCCAGCAGCAACAGGCACAGCGTCACGCCCACTGGCGCACTTTTCCCGCCGCGCTGGGTTTGGCGGTGGTGTTGCAGGCCGGCTACAGCGCCATCCTGTTATGCGGCCTGTATGCCGTGTTGGGTGGCACCCTCGATGCGGCGAAGTTCCTGGCGCTGGCGATTCTCGCCACCTGCCTGGTGGAGCCAATGGGCGCGCTGGTCAACCTCGGTACCACGTTGCGCCAGACCCGCCACGGCTTGAATCGCCTGCGCCACCTGCTGCAGATGCCGGGGTTGCCTGAGCCTCTCGAACCCCAACCTGCCCTGGGTTACGACGTGCAAGTGCGGGACGTAGGACTGGTCCGCCAGGGCCAGGCGATCTTGCAAGGCATCGACTTCACGTTGCAGGAGCGTTCGCTGAACCTGGTGGTGGGGGCGTCCGGCTCCGGCAAGTCCAGCCTGTTGCGCCTGCTGGCGCGCTTCAGCGATGTAAGCAGTGGCGCGATTCACCTCGGCGGTGTCGACCTGCGGCAACTGTCGGCCCTGGCCCGAGATACCCAGGTCGCCTTGATGTTCCAGGACAGCCCGCTGTTGCCGGGCAGCCTGCTGGACAACCTGCTGCTGGGCCGCCCCGACGCCAGCGAAGAGCAATGGCAGCACGCCGCCCGCGCCACCGGCCTCGACCGCCTCGCCGAGCGCCTGCCCCAGGGCTGGCACACCGTGCTGGGCGAGCAGGGTGTCAGCCTGTCCGGCGGCGAGCGCCAATGCCTGGCGTTGTCGCGGGTGTTGCTCAAGGACGCGTCGCTGATCCTGCTGGACGAGCCGACCGCCGCCCTCGATGCCATCAGCGAGGCGCGGGTCAATCGGACCCTGTTGCAACTGGCCCGCCGGCACACGGTGGTGCTGGTCACCCACAAACCGACCTTGGCGCCCCATGCCGACCAGATTCTGCTGCTCGACCACGGCCAGTTGGCCCAGGTCGGCCGCCATGACGCGTTGATGGCCACGCCCGGCCGTTACCGCGAGTTGTTCCACGAGCGCGAAGCGATCAATCGCTGGCGCTTGCGCCCAGACCCTACCGTTCCCCAAAGGACCGTCCCCCATGACCGATAACCCATCACTGGCATGCGTTCATCCTGCACCCGGCGGCCTCGCACACAGCCCCGAGGCGCTGTGCGCCGGTGTCGCGCAGTTGCTCGACTATGCCCCCCAGGACCTGGAGCCCGATGCCTCGCTGATCGAGCAGGGCCTGGACTCGGTGAGCATGATGCGCCTGCCGGCCTTGCTCGCCCGCGAAGGTGTGCAGGTGAGCTTTGCCGAACTGATTGAGCAGCCGACCCTTGAGGCCTGGTGGTTGCTGATCGACCGCCGTCGCGGGCAGGCGACGCACCTCAAGCCCGTCGCCGCCGACAACGATTTCGCCCTCACACCGTTGCAGCAGGCTTATTGGTTTGGTCGCGACCCGGCCATGCCGCTGGGGGGCGTTGGCTGTCACCTGTATCAGGAGCTGGACGGGTATCAGGTCGACGCTCAACGCCTGGAAAGCGCGGTGATGCGCCTGACTCACCGCCATCCCATGCTGCGCGCCTGTTTCCCGAACGCCACTTGCCAGCGCGTGCTGCCGACCAGCCCGTGGCCTGGGTTGACCGTGCATGAACGGCCGGATGAGTTGGCCTTGCGTGAGCGCCTGGCCCACCGCTGCCTGGATGTGCGCCAGGGCGAGGTGTTTGATGTGCAACTCAGCCGCTTGCCCGACGGCCGCAGCCGGGTGCACCTGAACATCGATTTGCTGGTGGCGGACGTCCTGAGTATCAGCGTACTGCTGCGGGACCTGGCGCTGATCTACAGCGGGCAAGAGGCGCAGCTGCCACGTCTGGAATGGGATTTTGCCCACTACCTGGGCGCCACCCGAACCAGCGATGCCGGCGCGCGGGACTACTGGCTGCAACGTCTGGATGACCTGCCCGACGGCCCGCAACTCCCCTTGGCACACGAGCCGCAATCCCTCGGCCCGCCGCGTTTTCGTCGCCTGGCGATGCGCCTCGGCCGCGCGCAGTTGCGAGCCCTGGAAGACCAGGCCCGCCAACACGGCCTGACCCTGGCCAGCGTGCTGTGCTGCGCCTATACCCAAGTGCTGGGCCGCTGGAGCGCCAGCCAGCATTTCCTGTTGAACGTGCCGCTGTTCAACCGCCAGGAGCTGCACCCCTGCGTCCCGCATCTGCTGGCGGATTTTTCCAACCTGGTGCTGCTGGAGATCGACCAGCGCCAGGCGGGTTCTTTCGCGCAGCAGGCGCAAGCCCTGCAACGCCAACTGCACCGCGACATCGCCCACAGCGCCTGGCCTGGTGTGGAAGTGCTGCGTGAGTTGTCCCGCACCCGGCAAGGCGGCGCCCCCGTAGTGTTTGCCTGCAACCTTGGCGAAGCGTTTGTCGACGCCACTTGCCGGCAGCACCTGGGCGAACCGGGCTGGGCCTTGTCGCAAACGCCCCAAGTGTGGCTTGACCACCAGAGCTATCCGCTGCCCGATGGCCTGTTGCTCAACTGGGACGGGGTAGATGCGCTGTTCCCCGAAGGCCTGCTGGACGAAATGTTCACCGCCTATGGCGACCTGCTGGCGTGGCTGTGTACCGGTGACTGGCGCCAACCCGCGCCGCTGCCGTTGCCCCAAGGCCAGCAAGAGGTCCGTGCAGCGGTCAACCACACGCCCTGGGCCTATGACAAAGTCTTGCTGCACGATGGCTTTTTCCAACAGGCGCAGGTGCACCCGCAGCGGGTGGCATTGATCACCGAGGACGCTGAGTTGAGTTACGCCGAGCTGGCGGCCCAGGCCCTGCAAGTGGCAGGTGCCCTGCGCCAGTGGGGGATTGAACCGGGTGATACGGTGGCGATCACCTTGCCCAAAGGCCAGGCGCAAATCGTTGCGGTGCTCGGCATATTGGCGGCGGGCGCGGTGTATGTGCCGGTGGGTATCGAACAGCCGGCAGCCCGTCGCGACATGATCTATCAACGCGCCGGAGCCAAGGTGGTGATCACCGATACGGCCCACCGTGATCGCGGTGTATGGCTGGCGGACTTGCAAGTGGTGGACCTGGCCCAGGCGCGTTCGGCCAGGGCCCTGAAACAACCGATCGAGGTGGCGCCGGACGCACTGGCCTATGTGATTTTTACCTCTGGCACTACCGGCGAACCCAAGGGCGTCGAGGTTTCCCACCAGGCGGCGCTGAACACCGTCGCCGCGATCAACCGGCGTTATCAGGTGGGCGCGGATGACCGTGTGCTCGGGGTTTCCGCCCTCGATTTCGACCTGTCGGTGTACGACCTGTTTGGCCTGCTGAGTGTCGGTGGCGCCGTGGTGCTGCCAGCGGATGCGCGGCGCAAGGAGCCGTCCGAATGGTTGCGGCTGATCCGCCAGCAGCGCGTGACCCTGTGGAACTCGGTACCGGCGTTGCTCGACATGCTGACCCTCAAGGCCCGCGAGCCGAATGCCCTGAGCGGATTACGCCTGGCGATGGTCTCGGGTGACTGGGTCGGGCTGGACCTGCCACGCCGCCTGCGATTGGCAGCCGGCGAAAGCGCCCGGTTCGCCGCTCTCGGCGGCGCCACTGAAGCGGCCATCTGGTCCAACGTCCAGGACGTCGACGAAGTGCCGGCTCACTGGCTCTCGATTCCCTACGGCAAACCCCTGGATAACCAAAGCTTTCGAGTCGTCGACAGCCAGGGCCGCGATTGCCCGGACTGGGTGGCGGGGGAGTTGTGGATCGGCGGCGCCGGGGTTGCCCAGGGCTATCGTGGCCTGCCGCATCTCAGCGCCCAACGCTTCGTCGAGCACGCCGGGCAACGCTGGTACCGCACCGGCGATCAGGGCCGTTATTGGCCCGACGGCAGCCTCGAATTTCTCGGGCGTATGGACCAGCAGGTCAAGGTCCGTGGCTTCCGCATCGAACTCAGTGAGATCGACGTGGCCCTGGAACGCCATCCGGCCGTCAGTCGTGCCGTCACCCTGGTGTTGCCCGGGGCCAACCCGCAGTTGGCAGCAACCCTGATGGGCGACGCGCTGCCGGATGCCGAAGCCATGCGCCAGTGGCTCTGCCAATGGTTGCCGGAACACATGTTGCCGGACCACTGGCTGAACCTCACCGAACTGCCCCTGAGCGCCAACGGCAAGGTCGACCGCGCCGCACTGCTGTGGCTGGTGCAGGAGCAACGCCAGGGCGCCAGACCCGAGCATGAAGACGCGCCTCAAGGCGAAGCCGAACAACTGTTGGCCGGGCTCTGGCGCGAATTGCTCGACATTCCCCTGGTGGGACGCAACCAGGGCTTTTTCGCCCTCGGCGGCAACAGTCTGTTGGCCGCTCGCCTGATCGAACGTATCGCCCGACAGTTCGACGTCGAACTGTCGCTGAAGGACTTTTTCAACGCGGCCACCGTCGCCCGCCAGGCCCAATGGCTTGTCGCCCGACGAGAACAGGACCACGTCAACCGGAACGCAATGGTGGAGGGTGCGCTATGACACTGCAGCAACTGCAACAGGACCTCGAAGCACTGGGTGTGGAACTCTGGGAAGAGCAGGGCCGCCTGCGCTACCGGGCGCCCGCCGGGGTGATGGATGAAGGCCGCCTGCAACAATTGCGCGAACACAAGGACGCGTTGTTGCAGCAATTGATGGAACCGGTGATGCCCACCGTCTCGGCCGACCTGGCTGCCCGCAGCGAACCGTTTCCGCTGACCGACGTGCAGGCCGCTTACCTGATGGGCCGCACCCAGGCATTCAGCTACGGCGGGGTGGCGTGCCACGGTTACCTGGAATTTGAACTCAGGGAACTGGACCCGGCGCGCCTGGAGCAGGCATGGAACCATCTGATTGCGCGTCACGACATGCTGCGGGCGGTGGTGCTGGAAGACGGCTACCAACAAATCCTGCCCCAGGTGCCACATTACCTGATCGCCCGGCATGACCTGCGCGAAGACGACGGCCGTGCACTGGCCGCTCTGCGCGAACGCATGGAAATTCGCCTGGCGTCGCCCCAGCAGTGGCCGCTGATCGAGTTGTGCGTCAGCCAGGGCCGTGAACATGCGCGCCTGCATCTCTCAGTGGATCTGCTGGTGTGCGACTACCAGAGCGTGCGCATGCTGTTGGCCGAGTTGCAGCAGGTCTATCGTGGCGAAGCCTTGCCGCCGGCGGCGCCCATCAGTTTTCGCGACTACGTACTGGGCGAGCGCCGGTTGCGGGAACAGCCGCGTTACCAGCGTGACCGCCAGTACTGGTGGGCGCGGGTCGACAGCCTGCCCGGTGCTCCGGAATTGCCCATGCAGGGCGCTCCCAGCGGACCGCGTTTCGAGCGCCGCGCCCTGAACCTGGAGGCCCGGGATTTCAACGCCCTGCGCCTGAATGCAGCGGCGGCCGGCGTGGGTGCGTCGGCGGCGATTCTTTCCTGCTATGCCGAAACCCTGGGGCGCTGGAGCCGCAAGGGGCATTTCTGCTTGAGCCTGACCTTGCTCAATCGCCTGTCGCTGCACCCGCAGGTCGATCGGCTGGTGGGGGATTTCAGCTCGGTGGAATTGCTGGAAGTCCAGACCCTGCAAGGCGGCAGCTTTGGTGAACGCAGCCAGCAGTTGCAGGAGCGACTGTGGCAAGACATGGACCACCGCCTGTGTTCCGGCATTGAAGTACTGCGCGAACTGGCGCGGCGCAAAGGCCGTGATGCGGCCTTGATGCCCTATGCCTTCACCAGCACCCTGGGCGCCGGTGGCGAAAGTGGCGGCGGGGCATTTATGCCCGGCGCAGAACTGGTGCACGGCATCAGCCAGACCCCGCAAGTGTTGATTGATTGCCAGGTCAGTGAGCGCGACAACGGCCTGTTCATCAATTGGGACATTCGCCAGGGCGTGTTCAATGAGGCCATGCTGGAAGCGATGTTCGACACCTTCGAACGTCTGCTCAAGCGCTTGGCGCGGGAGCCTTCGGCCTGGACCCTGGACGATTGCCTTGAACTGCCGGCACCCCAGCGACTGGTGCGGGAGTTGATCAACCAGACGGCGCAGCCGATTCCCCCAGGCTTGCTGCATGAACCGTTCTTTCGCCAGGCCCGGGCGCAACCCCAACGTGTCGCCCTGATCCAGGGCGCGCGACAGCTCACTTACGCGCAACTCGCCGCCCGTGCCGAGGCGATTGCCGAGCAGTTACTGGATGGCGGTTGCCAGCCCGGCGAGCGGGTCGCGGTATGCATGGAAAAAGGCATCGACCAGGTGGTCGGTGTACTCGGGATCTTGCGGGCCGGCGCGGCGTACCTGCCGCTGGACACTAATCAGCCGATGGCGCGGCGCGCGTTGATTCTTGAGAACGCCGAGGTCAGCCGGGTGCTCAGCCAGTCGTGGTTGAGCGAGGACGTGGCCTGGCCCGCCCAGGTGACCCAGTGCATACCCGTTGATCAGGCCGCAGCCAGTGCCGGACGTGAACTGCCGGCGCCGCAGGTGACACCGCAACAACTTGCCTACGTGATCTACACCTCCGGCTCCACCGGGATTCCGAAGGGTGTGATGATCAGTCACCAGGCGGCCCTCAACACGGTGGTGGATATCAATCAGCGCTTCGCCATCGGCGCCGAAGACCGGGTACTCGCCTTGGCCAGCCTGGGCTTCGACCTCTCGGTGTACGACATCTTCGGCCTGCTGGCCGTAGGTGGCGCCCTGGTGTTGCCCGACGCCGGACGCCGCGCCGACCCGTCCCACTGGGCCGAATGCGCCCGCGAGCACGGTGTGACCCTGTGGAACTCGGTGCCCGCGCAGTTGCAGATGCTTGCCCATTACCTGCAAGCCGTGCCGGCCGCGGCACCTCAGAGCCTGCGCCTGGCCTTGCTGTCCGGCGACTGGATCCCGCTGAACCTGCCCGCCGAAATTGCTGCGTTGTTGCCTGAGCTCCAACTGATCAGCCTGGGCGGCGCCACAGAAGCGGCGATCTGGTCGATTGCCTATCCAATCACCGAGGTGGACGCACAATGGCGCAGCATTCCCTACGGCGCGCCGCTGGCCAATCAACGCTTCATGGTGCTCGACGAACAAGGCCGCGATCGCCCGCAAGGCGTTGCCGGTGAGCTGTTCATCGCCGGCACGGGGTTGGCGATGGGGTACCTGGGGGACGCGGAGAAAACCGCCGAGCGTTTTATCGAGCATGCCCACAGCGGCGAGCGGCTGTACCGCACCGGCGACCTGGGGCGCTACCTTGAAAGCGGGTTGATTGAGTTCCTTGGCCGTGAGGATTTCCAGGTCAAGGTTCGCGGGCATCGCATCGAGTTGGCGGAAGTCGAAAGTGCCTTGCTCAGTCATCCTCATGTCGAATCGGCCGTGGTGGTCGCTGCGGGCGAGGGCGCGTTCGAGCGGCGTTTGCAGGCCTGCGTGCGCGGGACTTTGCGTGATACTCCATTGCCTTGGCCGACCCGGTTGGCACCCAACGCCTTGGCGGCGGCCAACGGCGTGAAAGGCCAACTGACGGAAGCGCTGATTACGCAGATGTCCGATTGCGTCGAGCGTGCCGCGTTGCTCTCCATGGGCCTGGCCCTGCAACGCCCGGGGCTGTTTGATCAACCGGGCGTCGAGCACGACCTGGCCCAGATCATGAGCCTGTGCGAAGTGGCGCCACGCAACGAACGGCTGATCCGCCGCTGGCTGCAAGCGCTGCATCGCGAACAACTGGTAGACCGCAACCCAGGCACCGGCGCCTATTCGTCACTGCGGGTCTCGGGTGCTGAATACCGTCAGCTGTGGCAGCGCATCGAGGCGCTGGAACCGAGTGTGGGCTGGGGCGGTGAAGTGCTGCGCTACCTGCGGGAAAGCCAGGAGCAATTGCCTGCCCTGATGAGCGACCGGCTCGACCCGTTGCACTTGCTGTTTCCCGAAGGCCGTACCGACACCGCCGAAGGCGCCTATCGCAAGAACCTGATCAGCCAGTACCTGAACCAGGCGGTGTGTGCGGCGGTGCAGGAAATCGCCGCACTGCAACCGGCGGGCTGGCGTCTGCAGTTGCTGGAAATCGGCGCAGGCGTGGGCGGCACCAGTGCCGACCTGATTCCGGCCCTGGACGGCTTGGCGGTGGACTACCAGTTCACCGACCTGTCGCAGTTTTTCCTCAACGAAGCGCGGGAGCATTTCGTCGAGTTTCCGTGGGTCAGCTACGGGCTGTTTGACCTGAACCTCGACCACTGGGCCCAAGGCATCGCCGCCAACTCCCTGGATGTGATTCTGTGTGCCAACGTGCTGCACAACTCGCGGCATGCCAGCCAGGTACTCGCCCGGCTGCGGGAAATGCTCGCCCCCGGCGGCTGGCTGATCTTTATCGAAGCCACCCGCGACACCTACCAGATCATGGCGTCCATGGAGTTCAAGGAGGGCCTGACCGCGTTCGAGGATTTCCGCGCCGAGCAGGACACCACGTTCATCCGCCGCGAGCAGTGGCAGCAACTGTTGCAGGAAGCCGGCGCGCAGACGCCGCTGTGCATGCCGGCAGCTGACGATGCGATGTCACAGATCGGCCAGCACCTGTTCATCACGCGCTTCAAGACCGAGCGCCAGACCCTTGAGCCGGAGGCGTTGCGCGCGCATCTGGGCCAGCGCCTGCCGGATTACATGGTACCCACCGAGTGGCGGGTACTGGATGAAATGCCGCTGACGGTCAACGGCAAAGTCGACCGCCAGGCGTTGACCAACCTCGGCATGGCCCAGGCCACGCAACAGGCCAACAGCGGGGCTGCACCGCTGGATGCGCTGGAGCGCAGTATCGCAGAGGTCTGGCAAACCCTGTTGCGGGTGCCCAGTGTGGGCCGTGAACAGGGCTTCTTTGAGTTGGGCGGTGATTCATTGCTGGTGGCGCAGGTGGTTGGTCGCCTGCGGGAAAGCCTGCCCCAGGCCCGTAACGTGCCCTGGGGGGATTTGCTGCGCCAGTTGATCAACCAGCCCACCGTTGCGGCCCTGGCGGATTACCTGCGGGGGCAGGGCAGCGAGAGCCTGTCGCCGCTGGTGCGGATTCGTGAGGAGGCGCAAGGCCCGGCGCGGATCTTTGTCCATGATGGCAGCGGCACCCTGGCACCGTATCGCGCGCTGTTTGCTGCACTCGGGGAAGAAGCGCCACTGGAGGGGCTGGTGCTCAATGATGTACCGGGTTACCTGGCTCTGGCACCGGCTACGGCGATTCGTGAACTGGCCGAGCGTTATGCCGACACCTTGCACGCCGAAGGCCGGCGCCAGGTGAGCATCGTCGGTTATTGCCTCGGCGGGTTGCTGGCGACGGAGCTGGCATCATGCCTCGCGGCGAGGGACATCGAGGTGCTGCAACTGACAGTGATCAGCAGCTACCGCGTGCCGTTCATGATCGAGGATGACCTGCTGGCGGAGTACGTGTTCGCCCGCGTGATGCAGGCCGACCCGCACACCCTGGGTTACCCGGTGGATGAACAGGCGATGGAGCGGGCGATTGCCAAGGTGCTGCGCCAAACTCCGGGCCGCGTGCCCCAAGGTGCGTTGCTGGCGCTGCAGGATGAGCCCGACTGTGCCACGGCCCTGGCCTGCCTGCGGGCCCTGGCATCCAAGTCGGCAGATGAGCGCTTGCAGGCAATTGCAGACGCGATGCGCCACGCCGGCTCGCAACTGAGCGACCTGGACTGGCTGCGCGAGCAACTGCAGGTGCTGCGCCACAGCCTGGCCGCCGTCGCCTTGCATCAGGCCACGCCTTACGACGGTGACATGGTGTTTATCCGCCAGTGCGGTGAAGTCCAGGTACTGCCCGGCATGCACCGCGACATGAGCCAATACTGGCAGGCCCTGTGCCTTGGCGAATTGCAGGTGGTGGACGTGCCGGGCGACCACTTCAGCTGCATGCAGAGCCCCCAGGTCGAAGCCGTGGCCCGCGCGTTCGAACGGCTGGCGCAGGTGGCGGCGTGAGAGTCGGGATTGTAGGCGGCTATGGGCATGTCGGTCGGCAGGTTGCGCGGGTGCTGGTCGGTCATTGCCGCTTGCGCCTGGGCGGTCGCGACCCTGGGCAAGGGCAGCGTTTTAACGACGGCGAGTTGAACGGGCAGGCCGAGATCCGTGAAGTGGACCTGTGGGACGCCCAAAGCCTGGCGGCGTTTTGCAGCGGCTGCGACCTGCTGATCAATTGCGCGGGCCCCAGCTACCAGGTGCTCGACCGGGTGGCGCTGGCCGCTTTGGCCAGTGGCGCCGATTACATCGATGTCGGCGGCGATGATCCGCTGCATCAGCTGCTGCCCGCTCAGTTGCCGCCGGGTCGTCGTGTGGTGTTATCAGCCGGCATGTTGCCCGGGCTGTCGGGGTTGTTTCCCAAGGTGCTTGCGGCGTCGTTCGAGCGCGTCGATGCCGTGCATTGCTATGCCGTCGGACTTGGGCGGTTGTCGACAACGGCGGCCGAGGACTTTCTATTGAGCCTCGGCAACGGCTATGGCCAGGCCTCGATGGGCTGGTGCGATGGCCGTGCAATCAAGTCCGCCGTACTCGTCGATGAACACTTCGAGCGGCCCTGGCTGGTGGGCGGTCCCGTAACGGCCCACCCGTATCTAACCACTGAGCAACAGCGCTTGTTTACTGACTTGCGGGTGCGCGAAGCCCAGGCCTACAACCTGTTCGACGGCGGCCACCTGCGGGCCGCACTCGGGCGCATTCAGGGCTCGCCACCGGCTCTGCGACACACGGCAGAGAACATTGCCGCCCTGGTACAGGCCAGTGCGCTGGACCTGGCAGGGCGCACGCCTTACCAGTTGCTCGCAGTCGAAATGGCAGGCCTGCAACACGGCGAACCGCAGCAGGCCACCGCCTGGTTGCGTGCCGCCGACGGCTCGGCGTTGACCGGCACAGTGGCGGCAATCTGCGCCCTGCAACTGGCCAAACTGCCCGAAGGCACGCACTACGCTGCCCAGGTGATGGACGCCGATGACTGCTTGCGCCAGGTGCTGCGCTGGTTGCCGCAGACCCGGATCCACGTCACCACTGAACTGGAGGAGGGCGTGTTATGAAGAAAATCCCCAGCCCATGGCTGCGACGTTACCCGCAGCATCAAACGCCGCGTTGCCGATTGGTCTGCCTGCCCCACGCCGGCGGCAGCGCGGGATTTTTCAGCGGTTGGCAGGCACTGTTGCCGGCTGACATCGAACTGGTCAGCGTGCAATACCCCGGCCGCGAAGAGCGCCTGAGTGAAACCTGGCCCGGCAGCCTGGAATGGATGGCGGGCACTATTACCCGGGCGCTGTGGGACCTGTCCGACCGGCCGCTGGTGCTGTTCGGCCACAGCATGGGTGCGGCGCTGGCCTATGAGGTGACGCGGCGCCTGAACCGCCAGGGCAAGGACCTGCAACGGCTGATCGTCTCCGCCCATCCGGCCCCTCACCGGCAACGTCACAGCCAATTGCACCAGGGCCCGGATGCCGGTCTGCTGGCGGATGTGCGGCGCCTGTCGGGTGGTGCGCCATCACCCCTGGACGAACCCGAGATGCAGGCACTTTACCTGCCCGCATTGCGCAATGATTACCGCCTGATCGAAAACTACTGCGGCGATATCAGCGAGCTGCTGGACGTGCCCGTGAGCGTATGCCTGGGCAGCACCGACCGCGAAGTCGATCGGGAGGAAGCCCATGCCTGGTCGGAAGTGACGCGCCAGGTCACCGACTTTCGAACCTTCAACGGCGGGCATTTTTACCTGCGCGACAGCCAGGCCGACCTGATCGAGCACCTGGAACTGTTGCTGGGCAGCCCCGCCGAACCGGCGTGGCAGTGCTGGCCGTCGACCCCATGACCGGAGAATCCTATGAAAACACCTGAGCAGTGCAGCGGGCTGGAAGACGTCCGCCTGGGTATCGACACGTTGGACGAACAGATCATCCGCGCTCTCGGCCAGCGGTTGGCCTATGTGAAAGCTGCGGCGCAGTTCAAGCCTGACGAAGCCAGCATCGCCGCCCCCGAGCGGGTGGCCGCCATGCTGCCCCATCGCCGCCGCTGGGCCGAGCGCGAAGGGTTGGACCCGATGTTCGTGGTCCCGCTGTTTGCGCAGATCATCCAATGGAATATCGACCAGCAAGTGCGCCACTGGCGCCAGCAGCATCAAGGAGCGGAGCATGAGTGAACGTCTGCCGGGATTGCTTCAGGCGCTGACCGAGGGCGAACGCCTGGCGCGCGAGAAGGGCGGCGCAGTGCTGGTGGTGTTCAGCCTGGCCTCGGAGCGCCTGGACCCGCTGCGGTTATTTGCCGCCAACCGCCAGGTACTCGGGCAAAGCCTGTTCTGGTCAAGTGACCGGGGCGCACTGGCCATGGCCGGCTTTGGTTGTACCGAGGAAATCAGCCCCGGGGCCGATGACCGCTTCAACGCCAGTGCCCTGGCGTGGCAGGCGTTGCTCAGCCAGGCCCATCAGGTGGGGCCGCGCCAGCCGTTGCTGTGTGGCGGCTTTGCGTTTGACCCGAAGGGCCCACGCTCGCTCAAATGGCAGTCATTCGCCGCCACCTCCCTGGTGCTGCCGCGCATCCTGCTGCTGCGGGAAGCCGAGCAACATCATGTGATCTTCAGCCAGTGGCTGGAGCCCGGGGCGGACGCGGTGCGTTGCGCCCAGAGCCTGGAAACCCAGTGGACGTTGCTTCTGTCCCGCTACGCCAGTGCGCCACGCCAGGAGATTCCCCTCGGCACACCGAGCGACGAAAACACCATCAGCGCGCAGCAATGGCAAGACACCGTGGCGACGGCCGTGCAGCGCATCAACGCCGGCGACCTGCGCAAGGTGGTGCTGGCCCGCGAAGTGCGGTTGACCACCTCACGGACGATCCCCTGTGGCCCGCTGCTGGAAAACCTCAAGGCGGCCTATCCCCAGGCGTACCTGTTTGCGTTCAGCCGTGGTGACAGCTGCTTTCTCGGCGCAACGCCGGAGCGGCTGGTGCGGGTGACTCGTGGCACGCTGAACACGGTGGCGTTGGCCGGTACTTGCCCGCGTGGTCGTCACGAGCAGCACGATGCCGAACTTGGCCAGGCCTTGATGGACAGCCCCAAGGACCGCCACGAACACACCCTGGTGGTTCAAACCCTGCGCGAAGCATTGCAGCCCTATTGCGCGATGCTCGACATTGCCAGCCAGCCGCAGTTGCACCGGCTGGCCAACGTGCAGCACCTGTTGACGCCGGTGATGGGCCGCTTGCATCCCCAGGTGCAATTGCTGCAACTGGTGCAGGCCCTGCACCCGACGCCGGCGGTGGGTGGCTTGCCGCGACGTGAGGCGATGGCCTATATCCGAGAGCACGAGCAGCTCGACCGTGGCTGGTACGCAGCGCCAGTGGGCTGGATGAATGCGCAGGGTGATGGTGAATTTGCCGTGGCGTTGCGCTCGGCGTTGATCAGAGGCTGTGAGGCGCACCTGTTCGCCGGCTGCGGCATTGTCGCCGAGTCGGATCCCGGGAGTGAGTACGAGGAAACGTGCTTGAAGCTGCGGACTATCCGCGATGCCTTGCGGCCTTCGGACGGAGTGCAGGTGGCGTCAGCCTGAGGAAGGCTCTCGCCCGGCAGGCCGGGCGAGAGCATGCAGCGTCTGGATCAGTTCAAGCCAAGCTTGCCACGCAGTGTGGACAGGTCTTCCGCCAGGGTATTGACCGGGCCAACCAGGGCTTTGCGGTCGGCTTCCTTGACCTTGTCGTAGGTCTCGAAACCGCCATCCTTGGTTTTGTACTTGGCCAGGATCTTGTCCACGGTGGCGAAGTTCTTGTCGACTTTGGCAACGAAGGCCTTGTCTTGCTTCTCGATCTGCGGACGGAACAGGTCGACGATTTTCTTCGCGCCGTCGATGTTGCCCTGGAAGTCATACAGGTCGGTGTGGCTGTAGCGGTCTTCTTCACCGGAGATCTTGGTCGCGGCGACTTCTTCCAGCAGAGCAGCAGCACCACCGACGACTTTTTCCGGCGGGAAGGTCAGGCCGTCCACGCGGGTTTTCAGGTCCAGTACGTCGCTGTTGAGCTTGTCCGCCAGGGCGTCGAGGCCTTTGGTGGTGTTCTCGGAGAACAGGCTGTACTCGATGCGGTGGAAGCCGGTGAAGTCTTCGGCTTTCACGCCTTTCTCGTGGTCGTCCACGCGGGAGTCGATGGAGGCGTCGAGGTCGCTGAACAGTTCGGCGATCGGCTCGATCGACTCATAGTGCACGCGGGTTGGCGCGTACAGCTTCTTGGCGGTCGCCAGGTCGCCTTTTTTCACGGCGTCGGTGAACGCCTGGGTCTGGGTGACCAGCTCGCCGATTTCTTCGGTGACATAGATCTTGTAGTCCGACACCGGCCCTACCAGGTCCAGCGGCGCGGTGGCGGCGAAGGCGGCCAGCGGCGAAAGGCTCATTAACAACGACAATGCGAGAGACGACTTCTTCATGGGACGATTTCCGCTCTGGGGTTTGTTTTAGGTTTTGGCAGTGGTTTGTGGATGTGTCGCATCAAGCAGCGTGCGCCCGATGAAATCCTGGGCCCCGGTGACGCCTGGCAAGGTGAAGAAGTAACCGCCGCCAACCGGCTTCAGGTATTCCTCCAGAGGCTCGCCGTTGAGCCGGGTTTGCACGCTGATAAAGCCTTTCTCCAGGTCAGCCTGGTAGCAGATGAACAACAGCCCCATGTCCAGCTGACCGTTTTTGTTGACGCCGTTGGAGTAGTTGAACGGCCGGCGCAGGATCAGGTTGGCCTGGGTCTGTGCAGTACGCGGGTTGGCCAGGCGGATGTGGGCATCGAGCTTGGTCAACTTGCCTTCCGGGTCCTTGCTGTAGTCCGGGACCTGGGTTTCTTTCTGGCCATCCATGGGCGCGCCACTGGTCTTGATCCGGCCAATGATGCTTTCTTGCTCTTGCAGCGGGGTGCGGTCCCAGCGTTCGACGAAGTTGCGGATGATCCGCACCGCCTGGTAGCTGCCGTTGGCGGCCCAGGCCGGTTCGTCGCTGCCTGGCTGGACCCACACAATCTGATCCATCGCCTTGTTGTCGTTGGAGTTCGGGTTGGCCGAACCGTCGCGAAAACCGAGGAAGTTGCGCGCGCTTTGTGCCGGCTCGCCGGGGCGGGCTGGGG
>NZ_JACARZ010000084.1:0-11993 GCF_013386315.1 Pseudomonas sp. P7779
GTTGACCTCGCTGTTGAGCTG
This sequence comes from Pseudomonas sp. P7779, assembly GCF_013386315.1. Classification (NCBI taxonomy): domain Bacteria; kingdom Pseudomonadati; phylum Pseudomonadota; class Gammaproteobacteria; order Pseudomonadales; family Pseudomonadaceae; genus Pseudomonas; species Pseudomonas sp. P7779. Next base: position 22 of record NZ_JACARZ010000084.1, read on the forward strand.
CGCCAGGCGGTCGGTGATCAGCGATTGCTGGGCACTGAACAGTTGGCGCTGGGCGTCGAGGAACGTAAGGTTGCTGTCGACACCAATACGGTAGCGACGCTCGGCCAGGCGGTAGTAATCCTGGTTGGCCGCGACGAAGCCACGTTGGGCGTCCAGTTGCTGCTTGTAGGTCTCACGGGCGGCGAGGCCGTCGGAGACTTCCTGGAAGCCGGTCTGGATGGCTTTCTCGTAGTTGGCGACGTTGATCTCTTTCTGGATTTTCGAGTAATCCAGGCTGGCGCGCAGGCTGCCGGCGTTGAAGATCGGGATGTTGATCTGCGGTGCAAACGACCAGGTACCCGAACCGCCCTTGAACAGGCCGCCCAGGGTCGGGCTCGCGGTGCCGGCGCTGGCGGTCAGGGTGATGCTCGGGAAGAACGCAGCGCGTGCCGCACCGATGTTGGCGTTGGCCGCCTTGAGGTTGTACTCGGCCTGCAGGATGTCGGGACGACGTTGCAGCAGGTCCGATGGCAGGCCGGCCGGTACTTCGCTCAACAGGTCATCAGCCAATGGCCGGCTGACGATGTTCGCCGGCAGGCCGGTACCCAGCAGCAGGGTCAGGTTGTTTTCGTCCTGGGCCACCTGGCGGGTATAACGCGCCAGTGCAACCCGGGCGTTTTCCACCGAGGTACGGGCCTGGCTCAGGTCCAGGGCCGAAGCCACGCCGACTTCATTGCTGCGCGAGGTCAGTTTGAAGCTCTGCTCGTACGCGCCCAGGGTGTCCTGGGTGAGCTTGAGCAGCTCCTTGTCGGCCTGCCAGGTCAGGTAGGCGTTGGCCACGCTGGCCACCAGGCTGATCTGGGTGGTGCGACGCGCTTCTTCGGTCGCGAAGTATTGTTGCAGCGCTTGTTCGCTCAGGCTGCGTACGCGGCCGAACAGGTCCAGCTCATAAGAACTGATCCCGAGGCCCGCCGAGTATTGGCTGGTGATGCCCGCTTCGCCGGTCTGCGACAGCTTGGCCGGGGTGCGCGTACGGCTGCCGCTGCCCGTGGCCGAAACCGCCGGGAACAGGTCGGCGCGCTGGATCTGGTACTGCGCGGCATACGCATCGATGTTCAGGGCCGCGACACGCAGGTCGCGGTTGTTCACCAGGGCGGTCTGGATCAGCTGTTGCAGGGCAGGGTCATGGAAAAACTGCTTCCAGCCCTGCTCGGCAGCCGCCTGGCCCGGCGCCTGGGCCGACGAATACGCCGGCCCCTGCGGGAACTGCGCGGCTACCGGCGCTTCAGGGCGCTGGTAGTCCGGGATCAGCGAGCAGCCACTGAGCACGAATGCCGTGACAGCTAAGGAAAGTAGCGACTTGCTCATTGGCCAGCCTCTTTAGGAGTTTGCTTGGGTTCAGTCTTTTTACGCTCGCCAGCGGAGGACACGGTTGCGAAGAACAGGGGTACCCAGAAGATCGCGAGGACCGTGGCGGTGATCATACCGCCAATTACGCCCGTACCGATGGCGTGCTGGCTACCTGAGCCGGCACCGGTGGAAATTGCCAGGGGCAGTACGCCGAGCATGAACGCCATGGACGTCATGATGATCGGTCGCAGACGCATGCGGGATGCCTCGATGGCCGACTCGACAATGCCTTTGCCCTGCTCGTGGAGCTCCTTGGCGAACTCCACGATCAGGATGGCGTTTTTCGCTGCCAGACCCACCGTCACCAACAGGCCCACCTGGAAGAACACGTCGTTGGACAGTCCCCGCAGGCTGGTGGCGATCAACGCACCGATCACACCCAGCGGTACAACCAGAATCACCGCAATCGGGATCGACCAGCTTTCGTACAGTGCCGCGAGGCAGAGGAACACCACCAGCAGCGACAGGGCGTACAGCGCAGGTGCCTGGGAGCCGGACAGACGTTCTTCGTACGACAGGCCGGTCCAGGAGTAACCAACGCCAGCCGGCAGGTCCTTGGCAATGCGTTCGACTTCCGCCATCGCATCACCGGTACTGTAGCCAGGTGCCGGGGTACCGAGGATTTCCATCGCCGCTACACCGTTATAGCGCGAGAGTTTCGGCGAACCGAAGATCCACTTGCCCGAAGAGATGGCCGACAGCGGCACCATTTTCCCGGACGTGCTGCGCACGTACCATTTGCTCAGGTCTTCCGGAGACATCCGGCTGGCGGCGTCACCCTGTACATACACCTTCTTCACACGACCACGGTCGATGAAGTCGTTGATGTAGCTGCCACCCAAGGCGATTGCCAGGGTCTGCTGGATGTCTGCCAGGCTGATGCCCTGGGCACTGGCCTTCTCGTCGTCAACGGTCAGCTCGTACTGCGGCTCATCGTTCACGCCGTTGGGGCGCACGCCCGCCAGGATCTTGCTTTGTGCCGCGGCACCCAGGAACTGGTTACGCGCATCCATCAGCTTCTGGTGGCCGACGCCGCCCTGGTCTTGCAGGAACACGTCGAAACCGGTGGCGTTACCCAGTTCGAGTACCGACGGTGGCACCACGGCAAATACCATGGCGTCCTTGAAGGCCCCGAAGAAGTAACCCTGGGCACGCTTGGCAACCTCAAATACCGACTGGCTCGAGTCACGCTCGTCCCACGGCTTGAGCATCACGAACGCGAGGCCCGAGCTCTGGCCACGACCGGCGAAGTTGAAGCCGTTCACGGTAAACACCGATTTGACAGCCTTGCCTTCGCCTGGCTCGCCTTCCTTGTCGTTCAACAGGTAGGCGCGCATATCGTCGATGACTTTCTGCGTACGTTCAGCCGAAGAACCCACCGGCGTTTGTACCTGGGCAAAGATCACGCCCTGGTCTTCCTCTGGGAGGAACGCGCTTGGAATGCGGGTGAACATCCAGATCATGCCGGCAAGGATCAGGGCATAGACCACGAACGCCGGGAACTTGTGCTTGATCATGTTACCGACGCCGCGCTCGTAGCTCAGTACGCCACGGTCGAAGGTACGGTTGAACCAGCCGAAGAAGCCGCGCTTGGGTTGGCCGTGTTTTTCCGGGTCAATCGGCTTGAGCATGGTGGCGCACAAGGCCGGGGTGAAGACCAGGGCAACCAGTACCGACAGCGCCATCGCCGAAACGATAGTGATGGAGAACTGGCGGTAGATCACACCGGTGGAACCACCGAAGAACGCCATTGGCAACAATACCGCCGACAGCACCAGGGCGATACCCACCAGGGCCCCCTGGATCTGGCCCATGGACTTGACCGTCGCCTCCTTGGGCGACAAGTGCTCCTCGGCCATTACCCGCTCGACGTTCTCCACCACAACGATGGCATCGTCCACCAGCAAGCCGATGGCCAGGATCATGCCGAACATGGTCAGGGTGTTGATGGTGAAGCCGAACGCAGCGAGGATCCCGAAGGTACCCAGCAATACCACCGGTACGGTCATGGTGGTGATGATGGTGGCGCGGAAGTTCTGCAGGAACAGGAACATCACCAGGAACACCAGCACGATCGCTTCGACCAGGGTGTGAACCACACCGGAGATCGATTCGGTCACAACCGGCGTGGTGTCATACGGCACCACAGCCTTCATGCCAGGCGGGAAGAACGGTTCGAGGGACGCAACCGTTTCGCGAATCGCCTTGGCGGTGTCCAGTGCGTTGGCACCGGCTGCCAGCTTGATCGCCATACCGGAAGCCGGCTTGCCGTTGAACTGTGCGCTGATGCTGTAGTTCTGGCCGCCCAGTTCGATACGCGAAACGTCACCCAGGCGAACCTGGGAACCGTCGGTATTGACCTTCATCAGGATATTGCCGAACGCTTCAGTGGTTTGCAGACGCGTCTTGCCGATGATGGTGGCGTTCAACTGAGTGCCGGGCAGGGCAGGCAGGCCGCCGAGTTGGCCGGTGGCCACCTGGACGTTCTGCGCCTGGATGGCGTTGCTGACATCCACTGGCGTCAGCTGGTAGTTGTTCAGCTTGGCCGGGTCGAGCCAGATACGCATGGCGTACTGGGAACCGAACACCTGGAAGTCGCCCACACCGGCGGTCCGGGAAATCGGGTCCTGGATGTTGGAAACGATGTAGTTGGAAAGGTCATCCTTGGTCATGCTGCCGTCTTCCGACACCAGACCGATCACCATCAGGAAGTTCTTCACCGACTTGGTAACGCGGATACCTTGCTGCTGTACTTCTTGTGGCAGCAGCGGGGTTGCCAGGTTGAGCTTGTTCTGTACCTGAACCTGGGCGATGTCCGGGTTGGTACCCTGGTTGAACGTCGCGGTGATGGTCATGCTGCCGTCGGAGTTACTGTCCGAGGCGACATAACGCAGGTTGTCGATACCGTTGAGCTGTTGTTCGATCACCTGCACCACGGTGTCCTGCACGGTTTGTGCAGACGCGCCCGGGTAGGTCACCTGGATATCAATGGCGGTTGGCGCGATGGCCGGGTACTGGTTGATGGGCAACTTCAGGATCGACAGTGCCCCGACCAGCATGATCACCAGGGCAATTACCCAGGCGAAAATGGGACGGTCGATAAAAAATTTCGACATGAATTACTCCCCTTGACCAGCAGCGGCAGCAGGAGCAGCAGCGGAACCGGCGGGTTTGGCGTTATCAGCGTCCTTGACCTTGACTTCGATGCCCGGCTTGATGAATTGCAGGCCTTCGGTGATCACACGGTCACCGGCGTTCAGGCCTTTTTCCACCAGCCAGTAGGCGCCGGTAGTGCGGTTGGCCACCAGTACACGTTGCTCGACCTTGTTGTCCTTGTTCACCACCAGCGCGGTCGGGATGCCCTTCAGGTCGCGGGTCACGCCTTGCTGTGGTGCCAGGATGGCCTTGCTGTTCACACCGGCTTGCAACTGCGCGTGGACGAACATGCCCGGCAGCAGGGTGTGGTCAGGGTTCGGGAACACGGCCCGCAGGGTCACGGAACCGGTGGTTTCGTCGACCGAGACTTCGGAGAATTCCAGCTTGCCTTCCACGCCGTAGGCGGTGCCGTCTTCCAGGGTCAGCTTGACCTTGGCCGCGTTTTCGCCGGCTTTTTCCAGTTGGCCGCTTTCCAGGTCACGACGCAGTTTCAGCATCTCGGCAGAGGACTGCGTGACGTCGACGTAGATCGGGTCCAGTTGCTGGATCACTGCCATGGCGTCGGTCTGGCCGTTGCTGACCAGCGCGCCTTCGGTGACCGAAGAGCGACCGATACGCCCGGAGATCGGGGCAAACACCTTGGTGTAGCGCACGTTGATCTGGGCCGTTTGCACGTTGGCTTCAGAGGTCATGCGGTTGGACACGGCGGTGTCGTATTCCTGGCGGCTGACGGCCTGCTCATCGACCAACTGCTTGTAGCGATCGGCAATCGATTTGGTCTGGGCAAGGTTGGCTTGGGCGCTTTTCAGCGAGGCGTCATACACCGACGGATCGATCTGATAGAGCTGCTGGCCCTCCTTGACGTCGCCCCCTTCCTTGAACAGACGCTTGAGAATGATGCCGTTGACCTGAGGGCGAACCTCGGCAATGCGATAGGCCGTGGTGCGGCCTGGCAGCTCGGATGTCAGGGTAAAGGCTTGAGGTTGAATAGTGACCACGCCGACCTGAGGGGTTTGAGCGGGCGGAGCCGCTTCTTCCTTTTTACATCCGCTGAGCAGCGATGCCAGGGCGACGGCAGTAACCAGGGCGGTAACAGCTGGCTTAAGTTGCATGAAGATCCTCGGGTCAGGCGCGCAGAGTGCGCACAAGAAGTGTGGAAGGGTAAAAAACAGGCACTGAGTGGATAAGTAGCTTGCTACGCAATATACTTACGTTCATGGTTGTTTGTAAACTCTTGACAGGCTTCGCGGAATGTTGACAAAGCAGCGTCCAAAGCCTCGATTCTAGTACGTTCGGCGCCCTTGACGGCGTCGTCCCACAATTATTCAGATGGTCGTTAGCAGCGGTTGAGTCTGCGTTACCGATCACCCCAAGTCTCCTGATTGAGGTTTTACTGCCATGGTTCGTCGTACCAAAGAGGAAGCTCAGGAAACGCGCAGCCAGATTCTTGAAGCGGCCGAGCAGGCCTTCTACGAGCGCGGGGTTGCGCGTACCACGCTGGCGGATATTGCCGCGCTGGCAGGCGTGACACGTGGTGCCATTTACTGGCATTTCAGCAACAAGGCCGACCTGGTGCAGGCGATGCTCGATACGCTGCACGAGCCGCTGGATGAATTGGCCAGGGCCAGTGAGAGCGAGGACGAGGTCGATCCGCTGGGTTGCATGCGCAAGCTGCTGATTCATCTGTTCCATCAAGTGGCCCTGGACCCGAAGACCCGGCGCATCAATGAGATTTTGTTTCATAAGTGCGAATTCACCGATGAAATGTGTGATCTGCGCCGTCAGCGCCAGACCGCCAGCCTCGAATGCAACCTGCGCATCGGGCTGACCTTGCGTAACGCGGTCCATCGCGGGCAGCTTCCGGAGAATCTCGACACCGTACGTGCCGCGGTGTGCATGCACGCCTATATCGACGGAATTCTCGGCCAGTGGCTGCTGGTGCCCGACAGTTTCCAGTTGGCCCAGGACGCAGAGCGCTGGGTCGATATCGCGTTGGACATGCTGCGCTTGAGCCCTGGCCTGCGCAATTAAGACAAAATGCGTAATTGCGACCAGTTGTGTCAACAATAAACACCGGGGCTGGTCAATCAGGCTTTTCCCTGATTTTGTGGGGTGACGTTATATACGGGCTGGCGGGCGGTTGATAGGTAGTTGGCTAAGTATTTTGTAGCAATATTGTTGCAAGGCTGTGAAGGAATGTTTCCTGCGGCCCATAAAAAAGCCCCGGCTCTCGCAAGCCGGGGCTTTTTCGTTTCAGCAGATCAGAGTGCCAGGGTCGGGTAGTCGATGTAGCCGACCGGGCCTTTGGCGTAGAAAGTCTCTGGATGTGCTTCGTTCAGCGGTGCATCGGCCTTCAGGCGAGCCGGCAGGTCCGGGTTGGCGATGAACGGCACGCCGAATGCCACGGCGTCAGCCTTGCCCGAAGCCAGCCACGCGTTGGCGCTGTCCTTGGTGAAGCGTTCGTTGGCGATGTACGGGCCACCGAAGGCGGCTTTCAGTTGTGGGCCGAGGCTGTCGCCCGCTTCCTTTTCACGGGAGCAGATGAACGCGATGCCACGCTTGCCCAGCTCTTTGGCGACGTAGGTGAAGGTTTCCGACAGGTTGGCGTCGCCCATGTCGTGGGAGTCGGCGCGCGGTGCCAGGTGCACGCCTACACGGCCGGCGCCCCACACTTCAATCACGGCGTCAGTGACTTCGAGCAGCAAGCGTGCGCGGTTTTCCAGCGAGCCACCGTAGTTGTCAGTGCGCTGGTTGGTGCTGCTTTGCAGGAACTGGTCGAGCAGGTAGCCGTTCGCGCCGTGGACTTCCACGCCGTCAAAACCGGCGGCCTTGGCATTCTCGGCACCTACGCGGTAGGCGTCGACGATATCGGCGATTTCAGCGACTTCCAGGGCGCGCGGGGTAGGGTAGTCGGCCAGCGGACGTACCAGGCTGACGTGGCCTTTAGGCTGGATGGCACTTGGCGCGACCGGGGTTTCACCGTCCAGGTACGACTCGTGGGAGATCCGGCCCACGTGCCACAGTTGCAGGAAGATCTTGCCGCCTGCACCGTGCACGGCCTTGGTCACATTGGCCCAGCCGCGAACCTGGTCGTTGGACCAGATGCCCGGGGTGTCCGGGTAACCCACGCCCATTGGCGTTACGGAGGTGGCTTCGCTGAGGATCAGCCCGGCGGAAGCGCGTTGGACGTAGTACTCAGCCATCAGCGCATTGGGCACGCGACCGGCGTCGGCACGGCAGCGGGTCAGCGGCGCCATGATGATGCGGTTCGACAGTTCCAGGTCGCCCAGTTTGATCGGATCGAAAATAGTCGTCATGGGATAACACCCTTCTCTTTAGTTGATCAGTTAGTCGCGGGGGCCAGGTCGGCATCGCCGGTCTGACGGAAAGTAATCAGGGTCACCAGCAGCGCGAGCACGGCCAGTGCAGCAGCGGCCAGGGGCACGCTGGTCAGGCCGAAGCCGTGGGCAATCACGCTGCCGCCCACCCAGGCGCCGAGGGCGTTGCCGATGTTGAAGGCGCCGATGTTCAAGGTGGACACCAGGTTCGGTGCAGCCTTGCCGAAGGTCACCACGTTGATCTGCAGTGCCGGTACGGCGGCAAACGAGGCGGTGGCCCAGAGGAACAGGGTGATTTCAGTCGGGATCACGGCGACGCTGGTCCAGGTCAGGACGGTGGACACCACCGCCATGCTGATGAACACGCCGATCAGGGTGGCAGCCAGGCGCTTGTCTGCCAGCTTGCCGCCGATGATGTTGCCGACGGTCAGGCCCAGGCCGATCAGCAGCAGGGTCCAGGTCACGCCTTTGGGCGAAACACCGGTGACGTCCCCCAGCAGCGGCGCGACGTAGGTGAAGAGGGTGAACATCGACGCAGCGAACAGCGCGGTCATGCTCAGCGACAGCCAGATGCCGGCGCCTTTGAGTGCTCTGAGCTCGGCGCGCATGTCGAGTTTTTCCTCGTCACGCTTGGCCGGCAGGAAGCGGATCAGACCGATCAGGGCGATCACCCCAATCACCGTCACGGCCCAGAAGGTCGAGCGCCAGCCGGCTTCCTGACCCAGCGCGGTGCCCAGCGGTACGCCGAGCACGTTGGCCAGGGTCAGGCCGGTGAACATCAGCGCCACGGCCGAAGCACGCTTGTTGGCCGGCACCAGGTTGGCGGCGACCACCGAACCGATACCGAAGAAGGCACCGTGGCACAGCGCGGTGACCACACGGGCAAACATCAGCACGTTGTAGTCACTGGCCAGGGCGCAGAGCAGGTTGCCGATGATGAAGATGCCCATCAACGCTACCAGGGCGGCCTTGCGCGGCAGCTTGGCGGTGGCCAGTGCCATGAAGGGGGCACCGATGGCCACGCCCAGGGCGTAGCCGGTCACCAGCCAGCCGGCGCCGGGAATCGATACACCGAGGTCGGCCGCCACATCGGGCAACAGGCCCATGATGACGAACTCGGTGGTACCGATGGCGAAGGCGCTTAAGGCCAGGATGAGTAGCGAGAGAGGCATTGATGGGTCCTTGTTACAGCGGTGCGCTGAGTTCTTCGGTGAGCGCTTTGAGGAAGGCTTGGATCACGTCCTCATTGCGTTTGAAAAAGTGCCATTGGCCGGCCTTCTGGCTGCTGATCAGCCCCGCCCGTTGCAGGTTCGCCAGGTGCGCCGACACGGTGGACTGAGACAGCCCGCAGCGCTGGTCGATCTGCCCGGCGCAAATGCCGTATTCGTGGTTGTGCAGTTGCTCGGGGAATTGCACTTTCGGGTCTTTCAGCCAGTTGAGGATGTCTCGCCGTACTGGGTGCGCCAGGGCTTTTATTATTTCGTCGAGGTCGATGGACATGGCAGTGATGCTCGGTTTTGTAAAACGTTATATCGCGATGAGGCGAACTTTAAATCGTTGTATCCCGATATACCAATATGATTTTGGTCTTAAACCAGATTGAATCGGTATATCGGGTTATAACGATACGTTGACGGCAGTGCTAGACTGCGCGCCATGAATTATCTCGCACATCTGCACCTCGGCGGCCAACTTCCTGCTCAATTGCTTGGCAGCCTGTATGGCGACTTTGTTAAAGGTCGCCTGCAAGGCCAGTTCAGCCCGCAAATCGAGTCGGCGATTCAGTTGCACCGCTCAATTGATCGCTACACCGACAGCCATCCGTTGATAGGGGAGGCGCTGTCGCGCTTCACCCTGACCCGACGCCGCTACGCCGGGATCGTCCTCGATGTGTTTTTCGACCACTGCCTGGCGCGGGACTGGGCGTTATATGCCGATCAGCCGCTGGAGCGATTTACCTCTGAGGTTTACCGGGTGCTCGCCGAAGAACCGGCATTGCCGGGGCGGCTGGCGCAGATTGCGCCGTACATGGCGGCGGATGACTGGCTGGGTTCTTATCGGGAATTTGCGGTGATGGAACAGGTACTGCGGGGAATCGGCCGGCGCCTGACACGGCCCGAAGAACTGGGCCATGCCATGCAGGAGTTGCGAGCGCTGTATGAGCCGTTGAGCGAGGACTTTCGGGTGTTTTACCCAGAATTGCAGCGGTTCTCAAATAGCCAGTTGGCAATACAACTATAAATGTGGGAGCGGGCTTGCTCGCGAAAGCGGTGGGTCAGCTAATGAATCTGCTGACTGATGCACCGCCTTCGCGAGCAAGCCCGCTCCCACATTTTTCACCGTGCTCGCTTCAGGCCGCGAATGCTGGCCGCGCTGGCATTTGCTCAGCTTCTGGAAGGGGGCCAAACAACGCCTTCTGCACCGCCTGCTGCGCCTGGAACGCCAGCGCCGCACGTTCCTGCCCGGCGCAGGCAATCGGCTTGAGCAGATGGATTTCCACGTCGCCCTGGTCATTGCCGAACAAGCGCATCAAGTGCGAGAGCAAATCATCGTCGCCAATAAACGGTGCCAGCGGGTCGATGTGGCCATCGCGCAGATAACGAATCGCCACCGGTTGCAGCGACACATCGGCATCAATCGCACTGGCCAGTAACCGCCCGTGGAACGTACGCAGGGCGCGGCCGTCGGTGGTGGTGCCTTCCGGGAACATCAACAGCGGGTGTTGTTGTTCCAGATGACGCGTCATCTGTTTGCGAATCAACTGGCTGTCCCCCGAACCTCGGCGGATGAACAGACTGCCTGCCTTGGCGGCCAACCAGCCCGCCACCGGCCAGGTGCGCACCTCGGCCTTGGACAGGAACGACATCGGCGCCACCATCCCCAGCAGCGGGATATCGGTCCACGATACGTGGTTGCTGACCCACAGCATCGACTGTTGCGGCAACTCACCGTGAACGGTCACGCGAAAGGGCAGGGCGTTGGTCAGCCGTGCCATGAAAAAACGCGACCAGCGCTGCCGGCGCACCATCGAGTTGGCCACGCCCAGACGTTCAAACACGCCAAACACACTGGCCATGGTCAAACCCAGGGCCACCACCACCAGCACGCGGGCAATTCGCCCGTACACCCGAAGGCGGCTCATCACATGGCTGCCTTGAAGTGGCGGGCATACCGCGGGCACAGCTCGTCGCGCTTGAGCAGGATGAACACGTCGGCCACCTGGAAGTCTTCGTCCCAGCAGGGTTCGCCGCAAATCTTTGCACCCAGGCGCATGTAGGCCTTGAGCAAGGGGGGCATTTCGGCGATGACGTTGGATGGCAGGTCCAGTGCCGGCAGCGGCTTTTTCGGCTCGGCCCGCAGGTGTTCGTTGCACAGGTAGCGTTCGCGCAGGCGCTGCATGATGGCGTGGGCCTGGATGCCGCCGTCGTGCATAGGGATGCTTGCGCAGCCCATCAGGTAGCTGTAGCCGCCCTGGTTGAGGACTTCGGCCAGCTCGCCCCACAACACGGCGATGGTGCCGCCGTTGCGGTAGGCGGGGTCGACGCAGGTGCGGCCGATTTCCAGGATGGGGCCTTTGAGGTGCAGCAGGCCGTGGAGGCTGAATTCTTCTTCGCTGTAGAAGCGGCCCAGGGTGGTGGCGGCCTGGTGGTCGAGCAAACGGGTGGTGGCGACGAGTCGACCGCTGTTCAAATCCCGCACGCCGATGTGGCTGCAGTGAACATCATAGTCATCCATGTCCAGGCCCAGTTCAGCGCCTTTCAGCTTGGCGTTGAATTCGCCGCTGAACACGTTGAACCGCAGGGCCTGGGCTTCCTGCAAAGCCTGGGCGCCGATCAGGCGTTCGGCTTGCAGGCGGCGTTCATTGCCGGTGTCGCTGATGCGGGCGATCTGAGTCATGGCGAGTCTCCGAGTGCCGGCCAGGGTTACGGCCGGTCGACTTGTTTGTGCCATGTCAGGCTATGTAGGGCCGGTGTCATCTCCATGAAGTTACGGTGACGCTTAGATGACAGGGGGCTTGGTGGTGGTTTGCAGGGGGATTGAGTACATATCCGTTATTTAGGTAACGGCTGCTTAGGGTTCCGCTCTTAC
>NZ_JACARZ010000085.1:0-27829 GCF_013386315.1 Pseudomonas sp. P7779
CTCCTACAGTGGACCGTGAGCCGCTGTAAGAGCAAAACCCTAAGGCCTTACCCGCGCCACCCGCCACACCTTGTTCCCCACATCATCCGCCACCAGCAACGCGCCCTGCCCGTCCAACGCTACACCCACCGGACGCCCCTGAGCCTCTCCATCACCATTTAAAAACCCAGTCAGGAAATCAACAGGCACACCCGACGGCTTTCCGTCCCGGAACGGAATAAACACCACCTTGTACCCCGCCTGCGGATTACGGTTCCAGGATCCATGCTCCCCCACAAACACCCCATCGGCAAACACCGCTGGCATCCCCCGCGCATCGGAAAAAGTCAGGCCCAACGGCGCAACGTGAGTCCCCAGCGCGTAGTCCGGTGCAATCGCCTGGGCGACCTTGTCCGGACGCGGCGGCTGCACCCGGCTGTCAACGTGAGCCCCGTAATAACTCCACGGCCAACCGTAGAACGCGCCGTCCCGCACCGACGTCAGGTAATCCGGCACCAGATCGCTGCCGATCTCGTCGCGCTCGTTGACCACCGTCCACAACTGCGTAGAGCCGGGTTTCCACGCCAGCCCATTGGGATTGCGCAACCCACTGGCGAACAGACGCTTCTGCCCACTGGCAAGATCCAACTCCCAGATCGCAGCACGCCCTTCCTCGGCCTCAAGCCCATTCTCACCCACATTGCTGTTGGACCCGACGGTCACATAAAGCTTGGTACCCTCAGGATTGGCCAGGACGTTTTTGGTCCAGTGATGATTGATCCCGGCAGGCAGATCAGTGACCTTCACCGGCACGGCATCGATGTGAGTCTGGCCCCGAACATAAGGCACCTTGACCACCGCATCGGCATTGCCGATATACAACTCATCCCCCACCAACGCCATGCCAAACGGCGACGTCAGCCCACCGAGAAACTCACTCTTCACCTCGGCACGCCCATCACCGTCGGCGTCCCGCAGCAGCGTGATCCGGTCGGCGCTCGGCGTATCGGCACCGACCCGCCCCATCACAAACCCCATCGCGGTACGACGCGCCCAGGCGAGCAAACCCGTGCCGCCGTCCGTGGCACCTTCAGGCATGGGCGGATGGTTACTCTCGGCTACCAGCACGTCGCCATTGGGCAAGGTGTACACCCAACGCGGATGGTCAAGGTCCGCGGCCAACGCCGTTACCGTGAACCCATCGGGCGCCGTTGGCTGGGCATTACCGGGCCAGCCGACAGCCTTGGAAACCTTGAGTGTCGGGATCAGTGATGCAGTGGGTTCGGGCAGTTGCGGGCTTGGCCCCACACCGGCGTGAAACGGCAGTTTGGAGGAATCGCCACAGGCGCTGAGGGCAGCCGTGGCGGTGATCAGCAGCGCAAGGCGGCTTGGTGCATTCATTGGGAAACCTCGGGACAGCCCTATATTGGGCAGGCAAAAACCCGACGGAGTATCGCGTCATTCCCCGACACCAAACACCGCCTACCGCGCAATTGAGTTTTAACTCAGTCGCACGAGTGGCTCGGCAGCACTCTCAGGCTTTCCACGGCCCCAACGCCAGGCTGTAGGGAGAAAACCCCTCGAACTGCCAACGCAGCGCCAGCGCCGCATCCCGTCGGACCACGTGTTCCACGGTCACCTTCCACAACCGCTCAGCCCCCTCGAACGTGGCCACTTCATCTCCTTCAAGAATCACCTCGGCCCGCCCGGCCACCTGCAACACATCACCCGTAGCAAAATCCACAAACAGCAAGCCCGCAACCGGGTTGACCTGCACATTGCCCAAGGTGTTGAAAAACGAGTTGCCGGTAAAATCGGGAATCGTCAGCACCTCTCCCTCCAACCGCACAAACCCACTGTTGCCGCCTCGGTGTGAAACGTCCACCGAACGCTTGGCCGCATCTCCTTCCAGGTCCACATAGCTGGCGACGAAAAACGTATCAGCGCTGCGAATCAGCGCCCGGTCAGCGTCATCGAGCGAGTTCGCGCGCCGCACAATACCTCCCGCAGCGCGCTGCCCCCGGGCCCCCGGATCCACCGCACGCAACTGGATGTACTTCGGGCAATTTCCAAACGTGTGCACCACCGCCACGGTAAATCCGTCGACGCCGGCAGCCCCAATAACCCCATTCATGCGATTACGCCGCCGCGTATTCAGGTCAATGCCCAACAGCCCGACCGACGCGCCTTGTTTCAGCCCGCTCCCGGCGGGGTCACTCTCCGCAGGCAGGCTGTCGATACGCAAGCTGTAGGGGTCCGGCGAATACGCAAACCCCGGCGTGCCCTCCAGCAGCGTGGCCCAGGGCAGCCCCTGCTCATCCACGGCCCCCGCCACCAGATAGGGCAACAACTCATAAAAAGCCCGATGCTGCTCCGGCAAGTGATCCCGTATCACCTTCGCGCCGATCACCTCCATGCGCTCGGCCACGCCGGCACTTTGCTGCAACTGCCGCTCGCCGGCATGCCATGGCGAAACGGGGGACGCGTCCTGGTGATTCATGATCAAGCCCTCGGTGAATGAAACGCCGGATGTTCACGCAATGCCGCCACGCTGAAATCGACAAAACTGCGCACCCGCATCGAAGCGTTGCGCCCTTCGCGGTAGACCACATGCACCGGCAGCGGCGGCGGTTCATGGGCCTGCAATACTCGACACAGTTGCCCGCTCGCCAGGTGCTCGTGCACCGGGTAGCTCAAGCACCGGATCAACCCTGCGCCCTGCACCGCCGCATTGATCGCGCCCTGCACCGTGGTGCAACCGAGACGCGCCCGGGCCTTGATGCTGGCGCCCTGGAAATCCCACTGCACCCAATTCGAATACGCCTGGCTGGCGACCAGCCGATGCTCCTTGAGCGCCTCCGGTTGCATCGGTTCGCCATGGCTTTGCAGATAGCCGGGGCTGGCGCAGACGATGTTGCGCACATGGCCCACGGGCCGGGCAATCAGGGATGAACCGGGCAGTTCCCCCACCAGGACTGCCACGTCCAGGCCGTCTTCATTCAGGTTCGGATAATGATCGTGGTAATGGGCAAACAGGCGGACTCCGGGATAGCGCTCCAGGTAGCCGGCCAACAGCGGCGCCATCACATAACGGCTGAACAGCAACGGAAAAAACACCCGCAGGTTTCCCTCGGCCTGCGCGTGCGCACCCTGGGCAGATGCTTCGGCGGCGCTCACGCCGTCAAGGATCCGCGAACAGTCGGCCATGAACGTCGCCCCGGCTTCGGTGAGGCGAATGCCCCGGGTGCTGCGCTGTACCAATGGCACCCGCAAGCGCGTCTCCAGCCGGTCAATCGCGCGGATCACAGTGGGCCCCGAGATGCCCAGGGAGCGGGCAGCCGCGGCCAGGCTCGGCTGCCGGGACAGCGCCTGGAAGATCTGCATGTCGCGATAGCGGTCCATCAGGCCGGCCGCTGCATCGATGGGTTGAGCGCAGCATCCTGCCCCAGCCGGCTGACCAGAAAATCCACGAACGTGTTGACCTTCGCCGGTACCCGGGCGTTGTTCTGGAACACCACATGGATCGGCAAGGCCGGCGGTTCGAAGTCTTGCAGGACGATCTCCAGTGCGCCTGCACGCACATCGCTGGCCACCTGATAAGACAACACCCGTGTGACGCCCCAGCCCAGGCGCGCGAGGTTGATCGCCGCGTTGTTGGCGGTGACTACCAGGCGCGGCTCAACGGCCACGCTCAACGGCTGGCCGCCTTCCCTGAACTGCCATTCGCTGACCAACTGGCTGGAAGACGACGTGACAATCTTCGCCTCACGCAGTTGCCCGGGGTGCAGTGGCCGGTGCCGCTCAAGGTAAGCCGGCGCCGCGCACACTACGCGACGCACCTCGCCGACCTTGATCGCCTGCTGGCCGGGTTCCTGCAAATGCCCGATGCGCACGGCCACATCGACGCCTTCATCGGTCATGTTGACCACACGGTCCACCAGCAAGGCGTTGATGCTGACCTGGGCAAACAGGTCCAGGTACTCCCCCAGGATTGGCGCGACGAACAACTCGCCGAACAACACCGGCGCGGTGACCGTCAGGTGCCCCCACGGGATCGAGAAGCTGCCTGCTGCCGCTTCTTCGGCCTCAGTCAACTCCGCGAGGATGCGCCGGCAATCGTCCAGGTAACGCTGGCCGGCCTCGCTCAGGTGCAGGCTGCGGGTGGTGCGCGAAAGCAACTGGGTGCCGATACGCGCTTCCATCGCGGCAATCGCGCGGGTCACGCTGGGGGGCGAGATGTTCAGGCGCCGGGCCGCCGCGGCAAAGCCCTGTTCTTCGGCGACGGCGAGGAAAATCTGCATTTCCTGGAAACGGTCCATGGGTCCCCTTAATCGAATGTGGTCCACCAAACCAGTGGCTTGGGAGCCGTTGTGGCGAGGGAGCTTGCTCCCGCTGGGCAGCGTAGCGGCCCCAAAATTCTGGGAGCGCTGCGCACTGGCGCGCCAACCCGGTCCAGCGGGAGCAAGCTCCCTCGCCACAAAATCTTCAAACCTTCGCCAGGCCCACAGCGGTGCGTTGCATACCCACAAACCCCTGCAGCGCCTCGATACTGCCCAGCCAGGCGCGAACCTGCGGATAGTCGTCCAGCGCGACATTCCCCTCCGGCGCATGGGCGATGTAGGTGTAGTGCGCGATATCGGCAATCGTCGGCAGGTCACCGGTGAGAAAACGGCTCTGCTCCAACTGGTGCTCTACCACTTTGAGGAATGCGTGGGAGCGGCTGATGGTCGCCTCGGCATCCAGCGCGGCACCGAACACAGTGATCAATCGCGCCGCAGCCGGCCCGGTGTGCAGTGGTCCTGCCGCAGCCGAGAGCCAACGCTGCACACGGGCCTGGGCCAAAGGCTCGGTCGGCAGCCACTGGGCGGTGCCATATTGGCCGGCGAGGTACACCAGGATCGCGTTGGAGTCCGCCAGCACCACGCCGTTATCATCGATCACCGGCACCTGGCCGAAGCTGTTGAGGGTGGCCAGGAACTCAGGGGTTTTGTGCGCGCCTTGCTTCAGATCGACGTGCACCCGCTCAGCGGGCACGCCCAGCAGCGACAGCATCAACTCAACCCGGTGGGAATGGCCAGACAAGGGGTAACGGTACAGTTTGATCATGACGGGCTCCGCGATGTGCCAGGGACTCGACCCGGTGATCGGGTCGATAACGCTTATGTTCCACCGCTACGGCACGCAGCAGAATAGCCAGTTTTTACAATCCAGCATTTCACCGGATGAAACAATCAATCACCAAACAACTCGTCGATCAGGTTGAACAGGGTGGTTTTCACCGGGCTGTCGAGTTCGGTCCACGCCAGGCCGGTCCTGGCCCGGAACGCCCCCAACGCCAGGTGCCTGGACACGCAATTGGCCGGCAGCGCCCGGGCCGCCTGCAGCGGCAACACACCCACACCCAGCCCGGCCGAGACCAGCGCCAGCATGGTGGTGAACTCGCCGAGTTCGGAGGCGATCTCCAGCGGCACGCCCATCGCCTGCACGAATTCATCGTAGAAACCCGGTGCATAACGCCGGGCCAGGATGAACACCGGCACCTTGAGCAAGTCCGTCGGCTGAATGGTTTCCTGGGTCGCCAACGGATGCTCGCCGGGCAAGGCGACCACGAAGCTTTCCTGCAGCACCTCAAGGGTCTGCACGCCGGGATAGGCCGCCGGCAAACGCATCAGGCCGAAATCCAGCTGGCCGTTTTTCAACGCAGCCGCCTGATCCGGGCCGGGCATGTCCTTGAGCTCCAGTTCAATTCGCGGGTAGCGCTGGTGCACCGCACGAATCAACCCGGGCAGCAATTGCGGCAATACCGACGAGACAAACCCCAGGCGCACCCGGCCGATCTCCCCGCGGTTCGAAGCCCGGGCGGCATCGGCGGCGCGGGCAGCCTGGTGCAGGGTGGCGAGGGCTTCCGGCAGAAACACCCGCCCGGCTTCCGTCAGTGTGACCGAGTGCCGGTTGCGGTCGAGCAGGCGCACGCCCAGGCCGCTTTCGAGCAGTTTGATCTGCATGCTCAGCGCCGGTTGCACGATCGACAACTGCGCGGCCGCCCGGCCGAAATGCAGTTCCTGAGCGAGCACGACAAAGGCGCGCAGGTGCTTGAGTTCCATCAGGTTGGCTCCGGTTATCACGGTTATTGATCACCCCATCACAAATGAAAATTGGACGCCGGGCCCGGGCTGCGCTGAAGTAAGGCCCGTGATGCACGATATGACAGGGTTTGACGTATAACAATGAGAGCGGCGCCCCGCACTCGGATTGATAGTGTTGATCACCTGTCTCAGTCTTCGGAGATCGCCCCATGCAGCGTGTTTTAGACAGTTTCCGCCTCGATGGCCGCCTGGCCTTGATCACCGGCTCCAGCGCCGGCATCGGCCTGGCCATCGCCCGTGGCCTGGCCCAGGCTGGCGCACGGGTAGTGCTCAACGGGCGCAACCGCAGCACCTTGCGTGACAGTGCCGCGTTGCTGGCGGCGGAAGGCCTGGAGGTGCACACCCAGGCGTTCGATGTCACCGACGGCGCGTCGGTGTTGGCCGCCGTGGCGGAGATCGAAGAGCGCCTGGGCGCGCTGGACATCCTCGTCAACAACGCGGGCATGCAACGTCGCGGGCCGCTGGAGGACTACAGCGAAACCCACTGGCGCGAGTTGATGAGCACCAACCTGGACAGCGCCTTCCTGGTCGGCCAGGCCGTGGCCCGGGCGATGATCCCGCGCAAGCGGGGGCGCATCATCAATATCTGCTCGGTGCAAAGCGAACTGGGGCGCCCGGGCATCGCCCCGTATGCTGCCAGCAAAGGCGCGCTGAAAATGCTCACCAAAGGCATGGCCATCGACTGGGGCCCCCACGGGCTGACGGTGAATGGCATCGGCCCCGGCTATTTCAAGACCGAACTGAACGCCAACCTGGTGGCCAACCCCAAATTCAGCGACTGGCTGGTGCAGCGCACACCGAGCCGGCGCTGGGGTGACGTCGCCGAACTGGCGGGCGCTGCGGTATTCCTTGCCAGCGACGCGGCAAGTTTCGTCAACGGTCATATCCTGTACGTGGACGGTGGCATCACCGCCTCGCTGTAACCTGGAGAATTTCATGCACGCGATTGTCTGCCATGCCTCGAAAGACCTGCGGGTAGAACCGCAAACCAAACCCCAGGCACTGACGCCCGACCAATTGCGGGTGCGCATTGCCCGGGGCGGGATCTGCGGCTCGGACCTGCATTACTACCAGCACGGCGGCTTCGGCACCGTGCGGTTGCGCGAGCCGATGGTGCTCGGCCACGAAGTGTCGGCGGTGATCGAGGCGGTGGGCCGTGAAGACGGGCCGTTCAAGATTGGCCAACGCTTGTCGGTCTCGCCGTCGCGGCCTTGCGGGGGTTGCCGTTATTGCCATCAAGGGCTGCCGAACCATTGCCTGAACATGCGTTTCTACGGCAGCGCGATGCCCTTCCCTCACGTGCAGGGTGCGTTTCAACAAAGCCTGGTGATCGAAACGCACCAGGCGCACCCGTTGGCCGATCATGTGAGCCTTGCCGAGGGTGCAATGGCTGAACCGTTGTCTGTGGGTTTGCATGCCATCCAGCGTGCCGGGGTGGTGTTCGGCAAACGGGTATTGGTCACCGGGTGCGGGCCCATCGGCAACCTGTTGATCGGCAGCCTGCGGGCAGCGGGCGCGAGGGAAATTGTTGCGGTGGACCTGGCTGCCGGGCCCTTGGCCTGCGCCGAAAAAATGGGCGCCAGCCGTACTCATAACCTGGCGGAAGACGCCGACGCGTTGAAGCGGTATACCGCCGAAAAAGGCTACTTCGACGTGATGTTCGAAGTCTCCGGCAGCGCCCAGGCCCTGCGCAACGGCCTGGAGTGCATGGCCCCGCGCAGCGTGCTGGTGACGGTCGGTCTGGGTGGCGAGGTCTCGCTGCCGTTGAATATGCTGGTGAGCAGGGAGATCGACTTGCGGGGCACCTTCCGCTTCCATTCGGAGTTTGCCCAGGCGGTGGATTTGCTCAATCGCCAGGTGATTGATGTGCGTCCGGTGATCTCCCACACCGTGCCGTTCAGCGAGGCGGTGCAGGCCTTTGAGCTGGCGGCAGACAAGAGCCAGGCGATGAAAGTGTTGCTGGATTTTGGTGTGGGTGATTGAACCGGATCTCGACAGCTCCCACAGGGTTGCGGTGCATTTTGGGGATCCGATAGCGCCTGCGCTACACCCGCTCTTCGAGCCTGAAGCGCAGGAAACGATGGCTGGCTGAAAACAGTCGACGGTAGGTGAGCAACACCGCACCTACCGTGCCCAACGCCGACGACGCAGCGATCAAAAACATAATCACAATCTGATAACGCACCGCGTCCACCGGACTTTCCCCGGCCAGCACCTGGCCAGTCATCATCCCCGGCAAGCTCACAATCCCCACCACCGTCATCTGGTTCAGCGTCGGAATCATCCCGGCCCGCACAGCCTGGCGAATCGCATCCTGCGCCGCCTCCCAGCGTGAACCACCGAGGGCCAGAATCATCTCGATGGTATTGCGGCCGGAGGTCAGCTCCTGAGTCATACGCTCAATCCCCAGAGACACCCCGGTAAGCGTATTACCCAGAATCATCCCAAGGATCGGAATCGCATACTGCGGCTCGTACCACGGGTGAATCCGGATAATCGCGAACAGGCCAACAGCCGTCACCAACCAAGAACTGCCCCACACCGACACAATACTGTCGGCCCGCTGCCCCGCATAGGTCCGCTTCCCACGCCCGGCAGCCGAGAGCCCGGCGATCAGAGTCATCAGGCACATCAGCGGCAGCACCACATACCAGTAGGCAAATTCAAAGACCCAGCCCAGCAGGTAACCGATCGCCAACAACTGCACCACCGTGCGCACAGCCGCCCAGAACAGCTGACGCTCCAGCCCCAGCCGCAACAACAGCGACAGCGCACCGTTGATCAGGATCAGCGAGGCGGCGATGGCCATGTCCAGTGCCGTGAGGTCGTGATAATTCATGGCTGCACGGCCCCCGTCAGCACGCCGGCGTCCATATGCAAATGGGTGGTGCTCATGCGTTGCGCCTGCTCAAGGTCGTGGGACACCCAGATATAGGCGTGAGCGCTATCCGCTTCGGCCCAGGCACTGATCAACGCCTCGACCTCCCCGGACGATGCCGGGTCGAGAGCGGCGGTAGGTTCGTCCAGCAACAACACATCGGGATTGAGTTGCAGGGTACGGATCAGTGACACCACCTGGGACTCACCACCGGATAAATCCCCGGCATTTTTTGCCAGAAAACCCGATTCCTTGCCCGCGTGGGCCAGCAGCGCCTTGACCGCCTGCGGGTCGAAACTCAGGTGATGCAAGGCCTTGAGGCTATAGGGAAACGCAAGTTGTCTTCCACCGTGCCTTCGATCAGCGCCGGGCGTTGGGAGAGGTAGCTGATGCGGCTGCGATACTGCGGGACTTGCGCGTTGGCGATGGGCTGCCCGTTCCAGAGGATATCCCCTGAGGTCGGCGCGTCGAGCAAGGCGAGTGCCCGAAGGAATACACTTTTGCCGGAGCCGGATGAACCGGTGATGGAGATGCGGTCGGCGCGGTGCAGCTGGAAGTTCGTGGGCTGCAGCAGTTGCAGCTGGCGGCGCTCGTCCATCCGCGTGAGCGCCCGGGTTTCGACTAATACGCTCATGGCGTTGATGATCCTTGTTCCTGATTCAGACGCAATGGTAAGACAGGGCACGTCCCCCGTGGCGAGGGAGCTTGCTCCCGCTGGGCTGCGAAGCGGCCCCAATAAAGCCACTGCGATACACCTGAAAAAACACCGTTAATTTCTTGGGGCTGCTGCGCAGCCCAGCGGGAGCAAGCTCCCTCGCCACAGCAAGCTCCCTCACCACAACAAGCCCCCTCGCCTCAGCGTTCTTCAGCGCTTGGGCTCCAGCGATACCAGGCGCGGCTTGATGGATTTCTCGCGCACCTCAAGCAACGCCAGGGTCACCGGCAACTTGAAACGTCGCCGCCCTGCACTGCCAGGGTTGAGAAACAGCCGCTCGCCGTGCCACTCGATCAATGGTTTGTGAGAGTGGCCAGTGATCACCAGCCGGATGCCCGGATCAAGCTCCTTCGGCACATCGGCAATGTCATGCACCAGCAACGCCCGCCAGCCGTTCAAGTCAAAATCCAGCCGATCAGCCAAATGCTCTGCCCACGCGGCGTCGAGGTCGTTATTGCCGCGCACCACATGCAATGGCGCAATCGAGGCCAGCAACTCAAGGATCTCCGGGCTACCGATGTCCCCGGCGTGAACAATCTGCTCGCACCCTTCCAGGGCCGCCAGGGCCTCGGCGCGCAGCAAGCCGTGGGTATCGGAAATCACACCAACTTTCATGAACGTCTCCTGTGCAAAACCCCGGCGCTATCCACCGGGCGGCTTGCAATCAATCATTGCACTGCCTATATTTCCCGCCTGGCGCCATCTACGCCACCATCCGCGGAAAGGGCTGCGCCCAAGACCTTGACTGAATATCACATTTCTACGACTCCCAACCTTAAAGCGGACAAGGTTTGTACAAGGAGATCGTATGTCGCAATCATTCTCGTCCACTAACGGCCGTATCAACCTTGAGCAGCAACGCAAGCGCGCCAAGGAACTTTTGCAGCGCCTGAAAAGCGCCGATGCCGCCGCAACCCCGACCTTATCCGATGCCCAATGGTCGATCGCCAAGGAACTCGGTTTTCCCAGCTGGCCCAAGCTCAAGGCCCACGTCGATGCGGTGGATTTTGCCGCCCGCCATCCAGGTTTCGACGCCAGCGATGAAGCCCGCACCACCCACTGGCGCTGCGGCAATGATATCGCCCACAGCCTGGGCGTGGCGGGGTTCAAGGGCCGCTTCCGGATGCTGATTGACCCATTGTGCATGGGCCCGGTGCAGGACCTGCCTGTCGAGCAATACCAGGCCGTTCGCAGCCGCTATATCAGCCAGGTGTTTGCCATGGATGAGGCCGAAGTGGCGCGCCGGCATGCGGACGAATATCACCATCTTGAACAACTGGGCAGCGCCGGCCACAGCGTGTTGTGGTGTGAGGCGGATGCGTACGATCAGTTGTTCCTGATTCGCGCGCTGGCTGGGCTTGAGCATCTGCCTGAAAAACTGGAGTTGATCGAAGTCGATCGTATCCCCGGCGTGCAGCGTTTTATCGGCATCGGCCAACTAGCGCCTGAAGTATTGGCGTGGTTGTGGCCGCAGCGCCGACAGGTCGACGAGGACATGCTGCAACTGGCGCGACAGGCCTGGCTGGCGTATTGCGCCAGCTCGCCGATCAAGCTGGCGGAACTGGCCCGGAATAGCTCCACCGCCCTGCCCTTCCTGGCCCCGGCGTTGCGTCGACAGTTGCAGGAGTTACCGGGTGTGCGGGACGGTTTGTCACTGACCGAGCGCCTGTCCCTGCACTACGTGGATGAGGCCGGGCCGGTGCCGTTTGGCCGGGTGTTTGCCGAGTTGATGGGCAAGCGCGAACCGCTGCCGTACCTGGGAGACATGATGTTTCATGCGCTGATGCGGCCACTGATTGATGGCGATAATCCACTGTTGATCGAGTCCGAGACTCAACTGCCGTGGCCT
This sequence comes from Pseudomonas sp. P7779, assembly GCF_013386315.1. Lineage (NCBI taxonomy): Bacteria > Pseudomonadati > Pseudomonadota > Gammaproteobacteria > Pseudomonadales > Pseudomonadaceae > Pseudomonas > Pseudomonas sp. P7779. The sequence goes on from NZ_JACARZ010000085.1 coordinate 11,568, forward strand.
CAACGTTTGTTGGCGTTGACTGCGTTGGGTCGTCAGGTTCTGAACGGCGCAGCCTACTGGCCGGATCATGCAACGGAAGAACGCTGGGTAGGTGGCGTCTGCCTGCGACCGCGCCACCCGCACTGGACAATTGACGAATACGGCATGCCCGTGTGGCGTGATTGATTCTTCGCGACAGCTTTGATCTGTGTCATGTTGAGCCAAACAGGTAACGGTTCAGCGCGATGACCTTACAACAGCTCAACTACTTTCTCGCCGCCATCGAGCACGGTACGTTCTCCAAGGCGGCGGAAAGCCTGCATATTTCCCAACCCTCATTGTCCGAGCAGATCCTGCGGCTTGAGGAACACCTGGGTACCCACGTGTTCATCCGCACCAATCGCCGACTGATGCTCACCGAAGCCGGACGCCGCCTGCAGCCGTTTGCACAAGGCATGGTGACGTCAGCACGCCAGGGCTATGAAGCGGTGCAGGCTGTGCGTGAACTGTCCGGTGGCGTGGCCAGTTTTGGCACCTTCGGCACCGCCCACCACTATTTCCTCACAGACCTGATCGAGCAGTTCCGCACCCAGCACCCGGATATGCGGATCAAGATCGTCGGCTACAACTCCTCGGAAATCGCCGAGCTGGTGAGCCAGGGCGAAATTGAAGCGGGGCTGGTGATGCTGCCGATCAAGCAGCAGAACCTGACCGTCAGCGAGCCGGTCTGGTCGGCCCAGGTCGGCTATATCAGTGCCGACCCGGAGCGACTCAAGGGCCCGAAAACCATCAGCGACCTGGCGGTGGCACCGTTGATTCTCACCGAGGCGCGCTGGCGCACCGCCGACCCGATTCGCCGGTTGTTGGGGCAATTGGCGTCCAAGGGCGGCGAGGTGCTGGACCCGATCATCGAAGTGGAGCACCAGATCACCGGCTTCGAGCTGGCTGCGCGCGGGCTCGGCGATGTGATTGCCACGCGCCCGATCCTGCATCAGCTGGGCTTCAATGATCGCTTGGGCTGGGTGCCGATCAGCCCGGCGATCTTCGAGGTATTCGGCTTTATCCATCGCCACGACACGCCTATTTCGCCGCCCACCCGGGTGCTGATCAACCTGATGCGCAGCCACTTGAGCCGCATCCAGAACCTGTATGCGCACCTGGAGACGCTCTAGCCATAGGGATCACCTATAGGAAACACATGACTTAGCCCATTCATCCACCTCTTGCCGAGCGGGATACTCCAGCCACCGACGCCACAACAGGCGCTTGAATGGGGAGCCAGCATGTCCAATCACTACTGCATCATTGGTGCCGGGGCCGCAGGGCTGGCGGCGCTGAAGACCATGACCGATGCCGGTTTCGAGGTGGACTGCTTCGAAAAGTCCGCGAACATCGGCGGTCACTGGAACAGCGACTACGATGCCTTGCACCTGATCACCCCCAAGAGCAGTTCCTTCTTTGACGGGTTCCCGATGCCCGCTGACTATCCGGTGTACCCGAGCCGCGATCAGGTCAAGGCGTACATGAACGCCTACACCGACACCTTCGGCCTGCGCGAAAAGATCACCTTCAACACCGAAGTGCGCAGCCTGAAGCCCCTGGACGAGAACGGCGAAGCGGGCTGGCAGGTGACCCTGGCAGACGGCACCCACAAACACTACAGCGGCGTGCTGGTGGCCAACGGTCACCTGTGGGATTGCAAGATCCCGCAAGTAAGCAAGGGGTTCACCGGCGTGTCGATTCACTCCGGCGAATACCGCAACGTGCAGCAGGTGCAAGGCAAGGTGCTGGTGGTGGGGTTTGGCAACTCCGGATGCGACCTCGCAGTGGATGCCGCCCAGGCTCGCCTGGACACCACCATTGCGATCCGACGCGGCCAGCTGTTCCAGCCCAAAACCCTGTTCGGCCTGCCCCGGGGCGAGCTGCCGCTGCTGGGGCAATTGCCGCCAGAACAGCAGAACATGCTCATGAACATGCTGATCATGGCCAGCGTCGGCACCCACAAGAATTACCCCGGGCTACCGGCGCCGGATACCTACGACCTGGATGCGCAACCGCCGGTGGTCAACACCTTGCTGCTGTATTGGATCCAGCACGGCCGAATCAAGGTCGCACCGGGTATCGAGAGCATCCAGGGCAAGACTGTCACGTTCACCGATGGCAGCCAGGTCGATTACGACACCATCGTCTGGGCTACCGGTTTCAACACGCGCCTGCCGTTCCTCGATGAACGCCTGCTGCAATGGCGCGACGGTGTTCCGCTGCGGACCGCCGCGATGACCTTGCCGACCAACCTGGAAGGCCTGTTCTACATCGGCCTGGGCGCCCCACGTGGCCCGCAATGGCCGGTGTATTGCGAGCAGACCCGGCTAGTGATGCGCTTTCTCACCCTGCGCGAGCGTGGCATGCAAAGCCTGGCGGCGAAGTTTGCCCAGTTGCAGCCGGCCGACTCACGCATCGATATCGTCAAGCGCGAATGGCTGAGCAACTACCAGGACACCCAGCGCCAACTGGATGTGCTGGAACTGGCTCTGCAACCCGGCACCCCTCTTCCTCAATACGCCTGATCGGATAGCCCTTATGAACACTGCACCGCACTCCAGCGTTATCGTTACCGGGACTTCCTCGGGCATGGGCCAGGCCGTCGCACAGCGCTTTCAGGCTGAAGGCTGGCACGTCGTCGCTGTGGACGTAACACCCAGCACACAGCCGGCGAGCCCCTTGTTTTCGCCAGTGGTCGGCGACATCACCCAGGAGGCCACACTGGCCCGTACCCTCGATGCCGCCCTGGACGGCAAGGCACCGCTGCGAGCCGTAGTGAATGCGGCGGGGATCTTTCCCACGTCATCCCTGGATAGCTTCAGCGAAGCGCTGTACCGCAAGATATTCGACATCAACGTGCTGGGCTCACTGAACATCGCACGTATCGGCACCCGTCACCTGAAAGCCGCCGGCGGAGGCGCTATCGTGTTCTTCGCCTCGGTGGATGCGTTCACCGTGTCGAAAAACCAGTTGCTCTACAGCGCCTCCAAGGCTGCTGTGGTGTCGATGACCCGCTCCCTGGCCATCGAACTGGCCGGCGACAATATTGTGGTCAACGCACTGGCCCCGGGCTGGGTGGACACCGAAGGCACCCGTGCCGGCGGGCGCATCGAGGCCGCCATCGAATCGATCCCCTTGAAACGCGCCGCGCGGGTCGAAGAAATCGCCGACTGGGTCTGGCAACTGAGCGCCAAACCCTCCTACATAACAGGCGAATCATTGTGCATCGCCGGGGGCGTGTATATGCGATGACCCCAGCCTCCGCAGGCCCCGCGCATCAGACGTGGGCCTGCCACTCCCTATTGACTGCTGCCTCACTACAATTATTCCAGAGGGCAATATCATGGGCGAAGTTCACGCTTCCTCGATTCATCAAGGGTTTCCCGCCGACCGTGCATCGGCTGAACCCTCACGCAAACGGCTGACCAAAGCGGTCGTCGGCGTGACACTGGGCAATATGGTCGAATGGTTCGACTTTGCGCTCTACTCCTCTCTCGCCGGCATCATCGGCAAGACGTTCTTCCACAACGACAACCCGACCACCCAGTTGATGGCGATCTACGCCACCTTCGCGGCGGGCTTCCTGATTCGGCCACTGGGCAGCCTGGTGTTCGGTCCCATTGGCGACAAGTTTGGCCGGCGCACGGCGCTGTCGCTGAGCATCACGCTGATGGCCGTCGCAACCTTCGCCATTGCCTTGATCCCGAGTTACGCGAGCATCGGCCTGTTTGCGCCCGTCCTGTTGATTCTCATGCGTCTGCTCCAGGGCCTGTCGGCGGGTGGCGAGTACGGCGGCTCCTGCACGTTCATCGCCGAGCATTCGCCGGACGAGCGACGCAGCTTTTTCACCAGTTGGCTGGAATTCGGCAATATCTCCGGGTTCCTGCTGGGCGGTGCAGTGGTCAGCCTGTTTACCCTGGGCCTGGGCGAACAAGCCATGCAGGACTGGGGCTGGCGCGTGCCCTTTGCGATTGGCGGCCTGCTCGGCCTGATCGCCCTCTACTTGCGCCTTGGCCTGGAAGAAACACCAGTGTTCAAGGAAATCCAGGCCAACGAAAAACTGCGAAAGGCGACGGGCGCCGAACCCAGCCTGTTCAGCTTACTGGTCAACGAATGGCCGAAAATCCTGCAATGCATGGGCCTGGTCACCGTGTTCAACGTGACCTACTACATCATCCTCGGGTACATCCCGGGTTATCTGGAAAACGTACTCGGGTACAGCAATACGTTCGCCAGGAACCTGGGGATGGCCGCGACGCTGTTCATGCTGGTGTTGATCCCGGTTTCAGGCTTGCTGGCCGACCGACTGGGCCGGAACCGGATGATCATTACCGGCTGCGTGCTGCTGATCGTCATGGCGTTCCCCTGCTTCATGCTGCTGCATACCCAGAGTGTCGGGTTGCTGCTGGCCGCCCTGCTGATCCTGACCCTCGCCCAGTTGTTTTTTGAAGGAGCGATGCCGGCCACCATGACTTCGCTGTTCAAGGCCCGCGTGCGCTACAGCGCCCTCGCCTTGAGCTACAACGTCGCGGTCTCGCTATTCGGAGGCACGGCCCCGCTGATCAATACCTGGCTGATATCGATCACCGGCAACCAGATGATTCCCGCCTGGTACCTGATCGGCGGTGCCGTGGTCGGCCTGATTTCGATCCTGTTCGTCAAGGACTCCACCGGTAAACCCCTCCCAACATGAGAACCACCATGACCAGTAAAACCACAGCGCGGCAAACTATTTCCTCGGGCGGTCAGTACGAAAACGTGTTCGGTTATTCCCGCGCCGTTCGCGTTGGCAACCACCTGCACATCTCCGGCACCTGCGCCTCACCCGATTACGAACACAGCAATGCTTACGAACAGGCCCAGGCCATTCTCGTCACCGTCAACAAGGTGTTGGCCGAGGCGGGCATGGGCCCTGAAGACGTAGTGCGCACCGTGGTCTACCTGCGGGATATCAACGATGCCGCCTCCGTCGCCAAGGCACACAGCGAGGTGTTCGACGCCATTCGCCCGGCCAGCAGCCTGATTCAGGTGGATTCGATGCTGCGCCCCTGGCAGAAAGTCGAAATCGAAACGTACGCCATCGTTGCCGATTGACCCAGGCGATGAGTAAAAAACCGCGGCTTGGGCCGCGGTTTTTTTTGGTCCCGGTTATATCCATAGCAATAAACGATATTGGTATATACCAGATTGCTCCCTTATAAATCGCCCCCATCAAAAGACTGCAGGCTGGAGAAGCAAGCGATGGTGTCGGTAAAGGTAATGCTGGAGTACTTTCATCCCTGGCCGAATTCGGCGGGTTTGTACCTGGCGCGGGAACGCGGCTGGTTCGCCGAGCTGGGCCTGGATGTGGAGTTGGTGGTGCACGACCCCTACCGTGGCGACACCCTTGAGCACCTGCTGACCGGCGCGGCGGACTTCGGCATTTTCCCCAGCAACCGCCTGCTGGTCCGGCGCGGCCAGGGGCAAGCCCTGCAAGGCATCGCGGCGATCAATCATGCGGGCCTTGAGTCGATTCAAACCCTGACCGACTCCGGCATCCGCCGCCCACGAGACCTGGTGGGCAAGCGCCTGGCGCTCAACCCCACGCCACGGGGTTTGGCGATGGTGCGTCACCTTGTGAGCAACGACGGTGGCGACCCTGATGGCGTGATCCTGGTGGACAGCGGCGTACGTGAGTTGCGGCCCGAACAGTTGGCCGAAGGCATCGCCGATGCCAGTTTCGGCGGCTACTGGGCCTGGGAAGCGTTGATGCACAGCCCCATCGAAGCGGAACGCCGGGTGGTGTTGCCGGTGGATCAGATTGGCGCACCGGCGTATCACAGCTACCTGTTGGGCGCCCACGAACAAACCCTCGCCGAGCAGCCCGGGTTGGTGCGTGATTTCCTCGCGGCCACCGCCCGTGGCTATCTCGCCGTGGCCGAAGAGCCAGCCATCGCGCTGGCGGCCTATGAGCACACCACACCGTATTTCCCGGCGGAATTGCTCAGCGCATCCCTGCACAAAATCGCTCCGACCTGGCTGCATGACGGTCGTTGGGGCGAGCAACGCCAGGCGCTGCTGAAACCTTATGCCGAGTGGCTGCACGAGCACGCGGTGCTCGACAATCCGCAGGTGTGGCAAGGGGCAACCAGCAACGCCTATCTGCCCGGGGCGACGGCATGAATCCACAACGCACCGCCCATGGCCTGGGGCTTGATCCGGTAGCTGCCGACTGGCCAGCGCTGCACGAAGCAGATATCCAACAGTTGCTGCACGAGTACCCGCAACTGGGTCAACTGCGCAGTTTGCATTGGCACAGCCCGCGACCGTTCTCCGCTGCCGGGCTGATCAATACCGGCAGCGCCACCCTGTTCGTCAAACGGCATCACCGACACGTGCGCCAAGCCGCATGGCTGGAAGAAGAACACCGCCTGATCGCCCACCTGCATCGCCACGGCGCACCGGTTGCCGCAGTGGTGCCGAACCGCCACGGTGCAACGGCCACGACGCAAGGTGAATGGACCTACGAGATTCACCATGTCGCCGAGGGCCTTGACCTGTACCGCGATGCGCTGTCGTGGTCGCCCTTCCAAAGCACTCAACATGCGCAGGCGGCGGGTGTGGCGCTGGCTCGATTGCACCTGGCAGCCGAGCACTACAGCGCACCCCGCCGTCAAACAGAAGTGCTGCTGGCCAATGCCCGGGTGATCGATCAACCCGCGCCACTGGCCGCGATCGCCAACACCCCCGCGCTGACCGAGTACCTTGCCGACAAGGATTGGCACACACGGCTGACCGAGCTGCTGTTGCCCTGGCACGCGCCCCTGCAACCCTTGCTGCACCAACAACCGGCGCTCTGGACCCATAACGACTGGCACGCCTCGAACCTGCTGTGGCATGCAGACGGCAACGTCGCCAGCGTGCTGGACTTCGGCCTCGCCGACCGCACCTTCGCCCTCTACGACCTGGCGACCGCCATCGAACGCAACGCCGTGCCCTGGCTGGACCTGGACAGCGGTGGCCTGGCAGCAGCGGACCTCGACAGCGTCGACGCATTGCTCACCGGCTATCACCGGGGCCGGCCATTGAGCGCCCAGGACCTGCTCACCCTGAGCGCCCTGCTGCCGTTGGTGCATGTGGATTTTGCCCTGTCCGAAATCGCGTACTACCAAGGCGTAGTGGGTTCCACCCACAGTGCCGACGTGGCCTATCACGCCTACCTGCTGGGCCATCTGCAGTGGTTTGCCGGTACCCAGGGGCAACGATTGCTCAACCACCTGCGGCGAAAATCCGTATGAGTATCCTGGTCGATACCGATTGGCTGCATGCCCACCTCGGGGAGCCCGGGCTGGTGATACTGGACGCCACCGTCGTCCTGCCGTCCCCGCGTTTTGACGGTGATTACCGGGTCGCCAGCGGTCATGCCGGTTGGCTGCACGCACATATCCCCGGCGCACGGCATGCCGACTTGCTGACCGATCTGGCCGACGTTCAAGCGAGCTACAGCTTCGCCCTGCCAACACCACAAGCCCTGATTCAGGCACTGGCGAATCTGGGTGCAGGCGTCGGCAGCAACGTGGTGATCTACGATCGCGCCGACGGTTTCTGGGCCGCACGCCTGTGGTGGATGCTGCGCGGGCTGGGCATTCACGCCGGCGTGCTGGACGGTGGTTTCAACGCCTGGCAACGGGCGGGGTTACCGCAGCACAGCGGGCAGCCTGCAAACACACCCGTCGTCGAACCCTGGCCGATCAGCACCTACGCACCACTGTGGATCGACCGCGCAGGCGTTGAGGCGGTGGCCGCAGGACTAGCACCCGGCGTACTCGTCTGCGCGTTGGGCAGCGCCTTGTTCGACGGCACCGCAGCCACCCGCTACGCCCGGCGCGGGCACATTCCCGGCAGCCACAACCTGCCGGCACGCACGCTGTTTGATGCACAGGGTCGCTACCTGCCCAAGGACGCCCTGGCCGTGGCTATCGGACCCACGCTGCTGCACAGCGACGGTCCATTGATTCTGTACTGCGGCGGCGGAATTTCCGCGGCGGCCAACGCCCTGGCCCTGACCCTGCTGGGTCGCCAGGACCTCGCACTCTACGACGGCTCGCTGCAGGAATGGGCCGCCGACGCACGCTTACCAATGACTACCGGAGCAGCTCCGGCCTGACGCCCTTTGCGGCGACCCCGGCTTTTTAATTTCGTACTGGCAACCCGTCCGTTGCGCAGCGCAGGGCCCCTTTGCGCCCAATAAAGCGCGAGGCGCCAGCGGGCAGGCCCTTGGAGCGCTCCTTTTATGGCAACACCGTACCGTCACACCCTGCTCGCCCTGAGCATCACCCTCGCCGCCACGGCCGCCCACGCCCAGGACGCGACTCTGGACACCGTCACCGTAGTCGGTGAACAGGCCACCGACTACCAGGCGAAAAAGGCCGCTGTCGCCGGCTTCGATAACGCCACGCTGCTGGACACCCCGGCCTCGGTGGCGGTGATCACCGAGGCTCGCCTGAAAGACCAGCAAGCCCGCCTGCTCAGTGAAGTATTGAAGAACGACGCCTCGGTCGGCGACAGCTATGCGCCGGTGGGTTACTACGAGAATTTCGTGGTGCGCGGTTTCTCGTTGAACCCGGCCAGCAGCTACAAGATCAACGGTCGCACCATCACCGGCGAACAGAACGTCGCACTGGAAAACAAGCAGCAAGTGGAAGTGCTCAAGGGCCTGTCCGGGCTGCAAAGCGGCGTGTCCGAACCCGGCGGCTTGATCAACTACGTAAGCAAGCGCCCGGAGAACGTGCGCTCGGTGACTGTCTCCACCAACGAACACGGCGAGCGCTACCTGGCCACCGACGTCGGCGGCTGGCTCGGTGCCGAGCAGCAGGTGGGGGTGCGGGTCAACCTGGCCCACGAAGACATCCGTTCCTACGTCGACCACGCCGACGGCCAGCGGGATTTTGCCTCCCTGGCCCTCGACTGGAACATCAGCCCCAACGCCCTGCTGCAACTGAACGCCGAATACCAGAACCGCGAGCAACGCTCGGTGCCCGGATACCAATTGCTCGGCGGCACCACCGTGCCCCACAACGTGTCGCCACGGGATCTGCTGGGCTACCAGAGCTGGTCGAACCCGGTGGGCATCAAGTCGCTGAACCTCGACGGCCTGTTCGAATACCGCTTCAACGAGGCCTGGAAAGCCAGCTTCAGCGCCTCCCGCAGCCGCGTGGTGATCGACGACTACAGCACCTTCGCCTGGGGTTGCTACGGCGCCGCCAGTTGCGCCAACACCGCAGTGCCCAACCACTTCAGCGCCGAGGGTGACTACGACATCTCGGACTACCGCAGCCCCGACGACACCCGCAGCAACGAAGAAGCCCAGGCCGCCCTCAACGGCCAGTTCGACACCGGTTTTCTCAAGCATGACCTGACCTTCGGCACCACTGCCTTGCGCCGCCTGGTGGACCGGCGTGAATCAGTCAACGAATACATCGGCGAGGGCAATATCTACGAAAAGCCGCCGGTGCTTGACCCCTACGAGGGGCCGCTGGGCCATACCTACCGGCGCCTGGACAGCCGCCAATACGGGCTGTTCGCCAGCGACCGCATCAGCTTCAACGAGCAGTGGCAAACCATTCTCGGCGGGCGCCAGGTGCGCCTCGACGAAGAAACCTACGACCAGGCCGGCGACACCACCCGCCATACCCAGCGCAGCGTATTCCTGCCCCAGGTGGCGCTGATCTACAAGCCGCGCCCGGACACCACCCTGTACGCCAGCTACAGCAAGGGCCTGTCCCTGGGCGGCACCGCGGCATGGTTCAGCAGCAACGCCGATGAGGTATTGCCGCCGACCACCTCGCGCCAGCTGGAAGTGGGGATCAAGCGTGACTTCCAGCGCCTGAGCCTGACCGCCGCGCTGTTCCAGATCACCCAGGACCTGCAATACAACCGGCCCAACGATGACGGCACCCTCACCTTTGTGCAGCAAGGCAAGCAGAAGAACGTGGGTCTGGAACTCTCTGCCAACGGCCGAGTGACCGATAACCTGCAAGTGTCGGCCAGCGTGGCGGCGATTCGCGCCCGGGTGAGCGGCAGCGGCACCGACGACTACGACGGCCACCAGGCGATCAACGTACCCAAGCTGCGCGCCAGCCTGCACGGCGACTACAGCATTCCCGGGATCAAGGGCCTGGCCCTGCTCGGCGGCGTGCAATACAGCGGCAGCAAGTACGCGAACCGCGAGGCCAGCGTGAAGGTCGACGACTATGCGGTGTTCGATGTCGGCGGACGCTACAGCACCAAAGTCGGTGATTACGATACTGTGCTGCGCCTGACCGTCGACAACCTGTTCGACAAACGCTACTGGCGCGATGTGGGTGAATCGGCGGGCGATGGCTACCTGTTCCTGGGCGCGCCACGCACCGCGCGGTTATCCGCCACCGTCAATTTTTGAGGCTGACTGTTCATGCGTAATCTGATTTTTGCCAGTGTGTGCCTGCTCTCCACCGCCCTCGTCGGCTGCCAGCAGCAACCGCCCGCCAACGACCAGCTGGATGCGGTGCTGTGGACCCAGACCTCCATCGAGCACGAGCTGATCTACCGCCAGGTGTTCGCCAACGCCACTCGCCAACTGGACGTGGCCCTCAAGACCCCGGACTGGGACGCCCTGCCCTTGCCACCGCGCAATCTGGCCGGGCTGCCGCCAGCGGTGATCGTCGACATCGACGAGACCGTGCTCGACAACATCCCGCTGAATGCCCGGGACGTCGTCAACAACCAGGTCTACTCCTACGACCGCTGGAACACCTGGGTCGACCAGGCCAAGGCCCAGGCGCTGCCGGGCGCCGTGACGTTCCTGCAGGCCGCCAAACACAAAGGCATCACGGTGTACTACATCACCAACCGCGAGCAAAGCCAGGTCCAGGCCACCGTCAACAACCTGCGCCTGCGGGGCTTTCCGGTGGACAGCGAGCAGCAGGTACTGGCTGCCGGCACGCCCATTGGCGGCTGCGAACACGCCGGCTACGGCAAGAACTGCCGACGCCAATGGGTCGCCCAACACGCCCGCGTGCTGATCCTGGCGGGTGATTCCCTGGGGGATTTCGTGCAGGCCGAACACAACACCCTGGACGCCCAGCGCAAGGCCGCCGAACCCTACCTGGGCTGGCTCGGCCAGCGCTGGTTCGTGCTGCCCAACCCGACTTACGGCAACTGGTACAGCGCGCCGTATGGCGACCAGGAAAAACTGCCCTTTGAACGCAAGCGCCAGCTCAAGCAACAGGCGCTGCACCTGCAAAACTGACCCTGAGGGGACTGTATGACGCCGCTGGAAATAGTCGCTGTGATCTTCAATATTGCCGGGGTGTGGCTCACCGCCCGACGGGTGCGCTGGTGCTGGCCGGTCAGCGTGGTCGCGGTGTTGCTGTACGGCTGGATCTTCTTCGACGTGAAGCTGTATTCCGACATGCTCCTGCAACTGGTCTTCGCTGTGTTGCAGGGCTACGGCTGGTGGCGCTGGAGCACCGGGCGCATCGACGCGGGCAAGGTGCGGGTGGAACGGCTGCCGGTCCAGGAAGCATGGCGGCACCTGCTCGCCGGGGTGATCGGCGCGCTGCTGCTGGGCGCCGCCATGCACCACTTCACCGATGCCGCACTGCCGTGGCTGGACTCGCTGCTCACCGCTTTCAGCCTAGTGGCCAGCCTGTGGGCGGCGCGCAAGTATGTGGTGAGCTGGTGGCTGTGGATCGTGCTGGATACGGTCTACGTGGGGCTGTTTGTGTACAAGGACCTGCAACTGACCGCTGCGCTGTATGCCGGGTTTGTGGTGCTGGCGGCGTATGGGTTGGTGTCGTGGCAGCGTGACCTGCGCCAACAGGAACGGTAGAGTCACGCCCACGCCAGGCCTGCACACGGAACCCCAGGATGCCTTTCGACCCGATTTCACCCCACTACCAGCGCATTCGTGAACAGATCGCCAACGATATTGCGGCGGGTGTGCCCCAGGCCGATGAGAAATTCCCCTCCGAACGGGAAATGATCGAGCGCTTCGGCTGCACCCGGGTCACCTTGCGCCAGGCCTTGCAGCAACTGGAAGCCGAGGGCCTGGTGTACCGGGAAAACCGTCGCGGCTGGTTTGTCAGCCCCCGGCGCATCCGCTATGACCCGACGCGCATCAGCGGCTTCATGGATTATGTGAGTGCCCAGGGCCGCACGCCGCGCACCGAATGCCTGCACGCAGAGCTGCGCCCCGCGGGCGACTGGCTGGCCAGGCGGATGGGCCTCGCGTCGGCGGATGAGCCGGTGTTTTTCCTGCAACGGCGGCGCTGGATCGACCGGCGGCCGGTGTTGCTGGAGTTCAATGCACTGCTGGCCAGCTGGTGCCCGGGGCTGCTGGAGGCTGACCTGAATACCTCGCTGACCCAACTGCTGCGGGAGCGGTTTTCCCGGGTGCTGTCGCGGTGTGAGCTGGAGATGCACATTGGCACGGTGAATGAAGAACAGGCCGAGTTGCTGCAATTGTCCACCGGTTCCACCAGCGTGTATCTGGAACGCTTGAACTTCGGCGAGGATGACCAGCCGGTGGAGTTCGACCAGGAATTCTGGCGTCCGGATGCATTGTCCGTCGTGATGGAGACGCGCTACCCCGGGACGTGAATTTCACACCTGTGAAAGCTTGTGACTTGTTGCCAACGAACCCGTTTTCACTCGCTTGCAGCCCCTACTATCGAGTCCTCGTGCGCCCCTCACATGGACTGAACCGATGATCACCCGCCCCGAAAAATCCGCGTCGCCCCGCGTCGATCAACCCAACGCTCCCGAGCGGGTTTTCGACGCCGTCCTGAACAAAGCCAAAATCCTTGCCAGCACCGGGCCGGGCGACAAAACCCTTAAGCCCGAGGACTACAAGGAAGTCACCGCCCTCCCGGCCAAGCTCGACATCGACAAGCTCAAGGTCATTTCCGAAGACAAGGACGCCGGGGTGATCTACTTCGAACAGGACGGCGCCAAATACAAGATCAGCGCCGAGGGCGCGGCCAACGCCCAGGACGGTTTCGACGTGCTGAAAAACCTGCGCTTCGGCCATGCCGTAGCCCCGGTCAACCAGGGCGGGCCCGACGAAGGTACCCCGCTGTACACCTTCCTCCAGACCCTGGCCGAAACCCAGGGCACCCCGGCCGGCAAGGCCATCGTCGAAAGCCTGAAGAACCCCGACCAGCAACTGCTGCGCGAAGACGGCGACGGCGTGCGCCTGGCCAACATCAAATCCGTGGGCAAGGCTGAAGACGGCATCCTCAAGGTCAGCCTTGAAAACGGCAAGACTCTGGTCATTTCCGAATTGCTCACGCCCCAGGCGTTCAGCACCTACACCCAGGCCGGGGTGACCAAGGAAGCCCTCAATGACGGCAAATCCAAAGGTTATGAAGAAGTCACCAGCCTGCCGGGCGACCTCGATTTCAGCCAGTTGAAAGTGGTGTCCGAAGACAGCAGCGCCGGAGTGATCCTGTTCGAACACCAGGGCCACAAGTACGCGATCAGCAAGTCCGAAGCCGACCTGCCGCAGCCCGGCGCCGACCTCAGCAACCCCAACCCCAACGCGGGCGGCACCTTCTACAACTTCCTCCACGCCGTGCACGCCAGCGAAGGCTCGCAGGCCTTCGACTACATCAAGAACGCCCAGTCCCTGCCCGGCCAGGAACTGCTGCGCAAGGACGAGGCCAGCCTGAAGCTGGGCGACATCAGCAAGGTCGACGCGCCCATGGACGGCATCCTGGTGGTCAACCAGGCCGACGGTAAACTGCTGGTGGTGTCCAAGGACATCACCCCCGAAGCCTTCGCCGCCTACACCAGCAAGGGCCAAACCCTGGCCGGCATCGAAAAGGCCAAGGGCGACGGCTACACCCTCGCCGCCCCGGACGCTTACCTGGCCTCCACCGAAGACATCATGAGCGTCGGCGGCGCCGGTGATTATGGCCCGGGCCTGATCGCCTTCACCCAGCACAAGCCGGGGGGCAGCGAAGAGAAAATCGTGGTGTCGGAAGACAGCAATCCACAGATGTTCGAGCAGATTTCCAGCTACCGCAGCGACATCGCCGCGCAAACCACCGACGTCGACAAGCTGCGCATCGACAACGGCCTGCCGCCCCTCAAGGACGTCTCCGTCGACAACCTGACCACCACCGAGAAAGATGACAGCGGCAACCCGCTGTCGGTGCAGGACCTGTCGATGAAGACCCTGGTGGACAGCTACCGCGCCGGGGTCAAGGACGGCAGCATCGGCAAGGACGACCCGCGCGCCAAGTTCCTGCGGGCGGTGGAAGCCAGGAGCATGGCCGACAACGGCATGTCGATCATTCCCGAGCACGGCTTCGGCAACCAGGGCATCGCCACCACGCCCATCGACGTGACCTCGCGGGATGTACGCGACAACATCTTCGACACCAAGGCCATCGACCAGACCATCAACGACCTGCTCGGCGACTCGACCATCCAGCACGACATCAAGGCCAACCACGACGCAGCCCTGGGCAAGGTCGACGGCGGCCAGGCGAAGGTCGATGAGACCAGGCAGCGCCTGATCGACAGCACCTCCTCGGAGAACTTCACCCAGTACATCAAGTCCCTGCAGGACAGCGGCAAGACCGAACTGGCCACCCAGGAAATCCAGACCGCCTACACCGCCCTGGCCGATATCGACCCGGCCAAGGCCGACAACTTCCTGCAAAACCTGCAGATCGACGGCTACACCGATGCCGTTGAAAAGCTGATGGACGATCCCACCAAGATCTCCGACGACAACACCGCCCTGGCCACCACCGACAACACCATGGCAATCCTGTCGATGCTCAAGGGCAGTGCCGACGGCCTGCCGCGCCAGGCGCTGGGTGTGTATTCGAAGTTCGTCGACCAACTGCTCAAGGACAAAAACGCCGCCGCCGATTTCGGCAAGGCGATGATTTCCCTCGGCGACACCTGGCAGAAAAACGGCGTGATCAGCTTCAGCGACATCGACAAGGCCGTGAGCAAGGAGATCATGCCGGGCCTCAGCGAAGAGAACCGCAGTTCGTTCGTGAAGAACCTCAACTTCCTCAAGGACAACGGCGTACTCGGCTCAGTGGGCGGCGCGATCGGCATGGGCCGTATCGTCTACCAACTCGCCGGACAAGGCGGCAAGCTGGCGGATACGCCGATGAAACGCCTGGGCATCGCCAACGACTTCCTTGGCTTCCTTGGCACCGGCTCGCACTTCGCCACGCTGGGCTTGAAGGTCTACGACAAGTTGCGCGGCACCAACGCCTACAAGCTGATGGGCTTCGACCGTTCCCTGCCCGACCTGTGGGCCAAGCCCGGCGAGGGTTACCACGCGCTGCCCAAGGACGCCGAGGCGGTGCAGAAGAAGTATTTCGAGATCGTCGACCAGGCCATGGACGACGGCAAGGACGTGGGCAAGGCCCTCAACAGCGGCGGCTGGAGCGACGAAGGTGCGGCGAAGATCCAGGAAGGCATTGAAAAAGGCATTGCCAGCCGCGGCGGCGTGGCCGGGGCCGGTTTTGGCGCGAAGTTCGCCAGCAGCGCGATCAAGGTGATCGGCATGGCCACCGACGTGGCAGGCGGCGTGATCAGTGTGGTGCAGGCGGCGTTTACCTTGCGTGATGGTGTGCGCGAGAAAGACCCGGTGAAAATCGCCTCGGGTTCACTGTCGATGGCCGGTGGTGTCAGCAGCCTGGTGGGCGCGGCCGGCGGCGTGCTGGGCACGCTGGGGGTGACCGGGCGGATCATTCCGTTCCTGGGGCCGGTGGGTTTCTTGATCTCCGGCGCGTTGTCGTTTGTCGGGGCGATCTTGAGCACGGTGCAGTCCCACAAGCTGCATAAGATCTCGATGCAGAACTGGGACCAGATCCAGGATTTCAAGCAGGACGGGCTGCTCAAGCCCAACGGGGATGAAGCGTACGTGTGGTTGCAGACCTACCTGTCCGACTGGGGCCAGCGGGATGCGCCGCAGGACCAGAGCATTTTTGATTTCCGCAAGGAAGAGTGGGATGCGCGGTCGAGTATCCGCGGGGGCGACCATCGGCGGGACCACCCGGACTTTATCGGGGACGGGAATAACCGTAACTCAGAGGACTACAAGTACTCGCTGAAACCGTCGGAATGGACCAATGAGAACCACGACATTATCTGGCGGGTGGGGGATGGGTATGGGGGTGAGTACCATGATGTGGACAAGCCATAACTGAACTCCCTGACACCCGGCAGAACCCATGTGGGAGCGGGCT
>NZ_JACARZ010000086.1:0-6756 GCF_013386315.1 Pseudomonas sp. P7779
TGGGGCTTTTCCAAAGTGAGTCGCTGTAAGAGCGAAACCATAGGCGGCCGTTACCTAAATAACGGATATGTACTCACCTCAAACCAGCGCAACAAAACGTCAAACCCAATGATGAATCGGCCACCCAGCCTTCTCAGCATGCGCCCGCAGCACCGGGTCCGGATTCACCACCTGCGGGTTCTCCACCTTCAGCAACAGCGGCAAATCATTGCGCGAATCCGAGTAGAAGTACGCCCCATCAAGGTGCTCACCTTCCTGCTCCAGCCATTCCATCAGGCGAGTGATCTTGCCTTCGCGGTAAGTCAGTACACCTGTGGTCTTGCCGCTGTACACCCCATGGGCGACGTCCAGCTCAATCCCCAGCACTTCATCAATGCCGATACGCGCCGCAATCGGCTTGACCAGGTGCGTCCCCGACGCCGAGATCACCAAAATCCGGTCACCATTCTTGCGGTGCTGTGCAATGGTACGGGTGGCTTCGCTGTAGATCAGCGGCTCGATAACGTCTTCCACCCACGGCTCTACAAGGTGCTCGATCTCTTCCGGCGTGCGGCCAATCATCGGCTCCAGGCTGAAGTCCATGAAATCCTCCATGGCCAGCTCACCGCGGCTGTAGGCCGCCATCAGTTCGTCGTTCTTGCGCATGAACGACTCGCCATCCACCCAGCCCAGGCGGCCCATCTGCTCGCTCCACAGGGTGGCGCAGTCGCCGTGGATCAGGGTGTCGTCCAGATCAAAAATTACCAATGCCATCTGTCACGCTCTCTCAAATAAATCGTGCGTCAGGCTACTTCACACAACGCACTTGGGTCGATGGAAAGTGCCAATCTCTGACCATTCGGGTGCAGATCGTCAGCCGAGCGGTTAAGCACATCCACCACCAATTCCACGCCCCGGGCTTCGATGCGGTAGCGAATCACGTTGCCCAACAGGCTGTGGCTGCGCACCAACGCATCCAGCTCACCGCTGCGGCTGAGCTCAATGGCCTCCGGGCGAATGGCGATGCGCCCGGTGACCGGGCGCTGCAACAGTTTGCTGGCCTTGTCGGCGTCCAGCAGGTTGTAGTTGCCGATAAAGCCCGCGGCGAACACATCCACCGGCGCGGTGTAGAGGGTCTCGGCATCGCCGCTCTGTACGATCTTGCCCTGGTTCATCAGGAAGATCCGGTCGGACATGGTCAGGGCTTCTTCCTGATCATGGGTCACGAAGATGGTGGTCAGGCCCAGCTCACGCTGGATCTGGCGAATCTGTTCACGCAGGTGCTTGCGAATCCGTGCATCGAGGGCCGACAACGGCTCGTCGAGCAACAGCAGGCGCGGGCGCGTCACCAGCGAGCGGGCGAGGGCCACGCGCTGGCACTGGCCGCCGGACATCTGGTGCGGGTAGCGGCCGGCGAGTTCTTTCAGCTCCACCAGTTGCAACACTTCCTGCACGCGTTTGTGGCTGTCGTCGGCATTGACCTTCTGCATGCGCAGGCCGAAGGCGACGTTCTGTTCCACGGTCATGTTGGGGAACAGCGCGTAGCTCTGGAACACCATGCCGATATGCCGTTTCTGTGGGCTCAGCGGGACGATGTCCTGGCCATCCAGCAGGATTTTCCCGCTGTCCACCGAGGTCAGGCCGGCGATGCAGCGCAGCAGGGTCGACTTGCCGCAGCCCGACGGGCCAAGCAGGGTGACGAATTCGCCCTTGGCGATTTCGCAGTTGATGTCACTGAATACCGGCGTACCGGCGTAGCCTTTCTGCAGGTGTTGGACGCTGACGAAGCTCATTGGCTTTTGTCCTTGTTCAAGATGTTGGCGGCCCAGGTCAGCACCAGCACGAAGAAGAAATAGGAGATCACCAGGGCACTGGTGAAGTGGCCGCTGCTGTTACGCATATTGTTGAGGTACACCTGCAGGGTTTCGTAGCGGGTGCCCACCAGGATGTTGGCGAACACGAACTCGCCGAACAGGAACGAGAACGACAGCAGCAATGCCACCATCAAGCCCTTGCGCAGGTTCGGCAACACCACCAGGAACGCCGCCTGGAAGGTGCTGGCACCGAGCAGTTGGGCGGCGTCCATCAGGTCCCGCAGGTTGATCGCTTGCAGGTTGTTGGTGATCGCCCGATACATGAACGGCAGCGCCACGGTGAAGTAGCAACCGATCAGGATCCACGGCGTACCCACCATCGCAAATGGACCCGAGCCATAGAGCTGCAACAGCCCCACCGACGACACCACCGGCGGCACCGCGAAGGGCAGCAGGATCAAAATGTTCATCAGCGCGTCGAGTTTCGGAAAGTGGTAATGCACCACAAACAGCAGCGGCAGGATCAGCACCACCGACAAGATCAGCGCGCCGACGCACACCAGCAGCGACTGGCCGAAGGCATTCAGGAAGCGCGGGTCACTCCACAGCTGGATATACCATTTGAAGGTAAAGCCGGATGGCAGGATGGTCGCCGACCAACTGCTGGCGATGGAGTAGACCAGGGTGCCGAGCAATGGCAGCACCAGGACAGCAAGCAACAGGTACACCACTACGCGGTGGTAGAGGGCGGCCGAGCCAGGTTCAGCGCGAGACATGGTAGCTCCTCTTGAGCAGCAGTTGATGGACCACGGTCACCACGGTCATCAGCGCTACCAGCACCACGGCCAGGGCACTGGCCATGTTCGGGTCCAGGGAAATATCGCCGGAGACCATCGCCGCGATGCGGATCGGCAGCACGTTGAAGTTGCCGGTGGTCAGCGCATAGACCGTGGCGTAGGCGCCGAGGGCGTTGGCCAGCAGGATCACGAAGGTGCCCAGCAGCGCCGGGGTCAGCACCGGCAAGCCGATATGCCGCCAGTATTGCCAGCCATCCGCGCCGAGCAACGAAGCGGACTCGCGCCAGTCTTCGCGCAACGCGTCAAAGGCCGGGTAGAGCAGCAGCACGCCGAGGGGAATCTGGAAATAGGTATAAAGGATGATCAATCCGGTCTTGGAATACAGGTTGAAGTCCTGAATGATCCCGGCCTGCTTGAGCATGATGGTGATGCTGCCGTTGAACCCCAGCAGGATGATGAAGGCGAAGGCCAGGGGTACACCGGAGAAGTTGCTGGTCATGTTGGCGAAGGCGGTCACGAAATTGCGCAGCCGGCCATCCACCCGACGCAGCGAGTAACTGCCCAGCACGGCAATGACGATCCCGAACACACTGGAGTAGAAACTGATCTCCAGGCTGTACTGGATTGCCTGCAGGTAGAACTTCGAATTGGCGATCTTGCTGAAGTTGGCCAGGCCCCAGCCAAACTCTTCCGATTGCAGGCTGCTGACCAGCACCCAGAACAGCGGAGCGATCTCGAACACGATAAAAAACAGCGCGAAGGGCACCAGGCACAAGGCGGCCAGCCATTTGCCGCGGATCACTGAATTCACTTCAACAGCTCCCGGCATACAGGTTTGTCGTGGGGTACACCCAACAGCTCGCAGACGGTGCCGCACAGCTCGGTTTGTTTGGGCGTGGCGTGGGTGTCGAGGCTGAAGGCATCACCCAGCACAAACAGCGGCACTTCCCGTTCTTCCGGCAGCAGGCCGTTGTGGGAGCGGTCGTTGTTCATGCCGTGGTCGGCCGTCACCAGCACCTGGTAACCGGCGTCGAGCCAGCCTTGCAGGTAGTCGGCGAGGATGATGTCGGCCGAGCGCGCGCTGTTGCGGTATTGCGGGGTGTCGAGGCCGTGCTTGTGGCCGGCATCGTCGATGTTCATCGGGTGCACCACCAGGAAATTCGGCGCGTGTTTGAGGCGCAGGCTTTCGGCGTCGGCAAAAAGGTGCGAGTCCGGGTAATGGTCATTCCAGTAGAAATGCCCGTGCTGGATCGCCAGGGCCGGGTCGCTGGTATGCCGATCCCGGGCGGCGATAAAGGGCGAGCGGTTATACAACTCGCTGACCCAGTGATACGCCGCCGCCGCCGTGGATAAACCGGCGTCGGTGGCGTAATGGAAAATGCTGCGCTGGTTGGACAGGCGCGAGACGTTGTTGTGGACGATGCCGCTCTCGATCGGCGGGACGCCGGTGAGGATGCATTCGTACAGTGGCCGGGACAGGGCCGGCAGTTCACATTCCAGTTTGTACAGTGCTGCGCGTCCTGCGCCGACATAGGCCTGCAAGTGCCCCATGGCGTGTCGGGCAACCTCGTAATTCAGGCCGTCGAGCACGACAAGGATGACGTTGTGCTTCATAGGGGCTGGGGCTCCGCAACAAATAGGCTTGACTCGGTTTTTCGGCTGGAACACCGATCAAATGTGGGAGCTGGCTTGCCTGCGATAGCGGTGTGTCAGTCGACAATACTGCTGAATGTCATACCGCTGTCGCAGGCAAGCCAGCTCCCACACTGACCGCGTTCCACTTGAACAGGCGTGTTAAGCCTTATTGCATATTGATGATGACTTCTTCCTGCCACTTCTGCGGCAGTGCCTTGGAGGTCTTCTCCCAAGCGTCGGCGTCCTTGATCGGCGTGACTTTCTTGTACTGCTCGTTAGGCAGCAGCTTGGCCTGTACGTCGGCTGGCAAGGTCAGGTGCTCGGCACGGATCGGCCGCGCATTGCCACGCGCCAGGTTGGTTTGGCCGGCGTCGCTGAAGATGTATTCGCGGGTCAGCTTGGCGGCGTTCGGGTGCTTGGCGTATTTGTTGATGATCGTGGTGTAGCCGGAAATCACCGAGCCGTCCGATGGGATCAGCACCACGTAGTCATCCGGGTTGGCCATCTTGGCCTTGTAGCTCAGGCCGTTGAAGTCCCAGACCACGCCCACTTCCACTTCGCCTTTTTCCATGGTGGCGATGGTTGGGTTGGCCAGCGACAGGCGGCCTTGCTTGGCGATGTCGGCGAACATCAGCAGCGCCGGCTGAATGTTCTTCTCGTCGCCACCGTTGGCCAGTGCGGCGGCGAGTACGCCGTTGGCCGCCTGGGCGGCGGTGCTCACGTCACCGATGGAAACCTTGTATTTGCCGGTCTTCAGGTCAGCCCAGCTTTTCGGAGCTTCGGAGCCGTGCAGGAGTTTTTTGTTGACGATAAAGGCGATGGTGCCGGTGTAGGCCAGGGCCCAGTTACCGTCCTTGTCTTTCGCCCAATCCGGGACTTGTGCCCAGGTGGTCGGTTTGTACGGTTGGGTAACGCCCTGTTTCACCGCGATCGGGCCGAAGGCTGCACCGACGTCGCCGATGTCGGCGCTGGCGTTGTCTTTCTCTGCCGCAAACTTGGCGACTTCCTGGGCGGAGCTCATGTCGGTGTCGATGTGCTTGAGGCCGTAGGTCTTGGCCAGGTCGTCCCAGGTGCCTTTCCAGTTGGCCCAGTCATCGGGCATGCCGACGCTGTTGACGGCGCCTTCCGCTTTCGCGGCGGCTTCCAGGGTTTTTAGATCGGTATCAGCGGCCGTGGCGGCGGTGCACATGGCAATGGTCGAGCCTAACAGTGATGCCAGGAAAAGCTGTTTCATCCGAAGCTCCTTTGGGCGTTTTCAACGCTGCGTTTTTATCGACGTTTGCGGTGGTGTTGGTCTAGGTCAGCAATACACGAGCCAATTTAGGCGTGGCGGATGACAGTTTCATGTCGATGTCGTTTTTTGTTGGCCTGGACGGGGGATCACCGGGTAAGCGTAGACCATGCCCAACCGCCCGGAAGCCTTGGACTTGGCCGATGTATTGCAGGTCTTGTGGCAGCACGTCGCGAGGCGCTGTCATCTGTCGGTCATGTGCAATGCCTAGGCTTGCACGCAACAGCAGAGGCGCGTTTAGCGGGCGTTTTGTGCACCTGAATAGTGCTGGTCTAGTCCAGATAGGTAACGTTGATGCGTGATGAGGCAACCAAGGCGGTGACAACCATTGGCCTGGCGCTGCAAGAGCAGATCGACCATGGCTTGTTGGCGCCTGCCAGTAAGCTGCCGGCCGAGCGCAAGCTCAGCGAGTTGTTTGGTACCACCCGGATTACGGTGCGGGAAGCCTTGTTACAACTTGAGGCACAAGGGCAGATTTATCGCGAGGAGCGGCGGGGGTGGTTTGTGTCGCCGCCCAGGCTTGCCTATAACCTGATGCAGCGCAGTCATTTTCACGCGATGGTGAGTGCCCAGGGTCGGGTGCCGTCGACCGAGGTGATTTCGGCGCGGTTGCAGCCGGCTTCGGCGGCGGTGTGTGCGTGGTTGCAGTTGCCGGCGTTGTCCAGTGTGATTCAGATTTGCCGGGGGCGCAGGATTGATGGGCGGTTGGTGTTGTATGTGGAGCACTATCTGAACCCGCAGTATTTTCCGGGGATTCTGGAGTGTGATTTGAATCAGTCGATTACGGAGTTGTATGCGCGGGTGTATGACTTGCACTACGGGCGGGTGCGGTTTGAGATTGTGCCGACGTCATTGCAGGTTGAGGCTGCGGCGGCGTTGAGGGTGTCGGTGGGGAGCCCGGGCTTGCGGATTGCTCGGGTTAATTATGATCAGCATGAGCGGTTGATTGATTGTGATCTGGAGTTTTGGCGGCATGATGCGATTCATGTGGGGGTGGATGTGGTTTGACGTTTTGCCTGTGTGTATCCGTTATTTAGGTCACGGCGGCTTTTGGTTCCGCTCTCACAGCGGCTCACTTTTGAACAGCTGGAATGCCGGCCCAGCCCCAAGTAAGCACAGGGCTTTACCCCGATGACCCGAGTGTTAGAGCAAAAGCAGAGCCGCTTTATGTGGGAGCGGGCTTGCTCGCGAAAAACCTGAGGGCGCCGCGTTGAGTCAGGATACCCACGTCATCGTTAAC
>NZ_JACARZ010000087.1:0-49191 GCF_013386315.1 Pseudomonas sp. P7779
ACCATAAGCCGCCGTTACCGAAGAAACGGATATGTACTCAGTCAACAATAAACCGCACCCCCGCCCTAACCCGCTCATCCACGGTCAATTCGAAAATATCCGGCCGGGCATAATGCCCAACCACATCATAGTCATACCGCGCCCGCACCAAATCATCCGTATCAATCCGCGCCACCAGCAACCCCGCCCCACCGAGCAATGGCCCGGCAAGAACGTCCCCCATGGGCCCGACAATCACACTGCCCCCCGCGATCAGAGGCCGATCCACCGGCCAGTTCGCCACCTCCACACCCAACGCCTGGGGTGACGCCTGCACCTGACACGCACTCACCACAAAACACCGCCCCTCATGGGCAATATGCCGCATGCTCACCTGCCACATTTCCCGCTCATCCACCGTCGGCGCGCACCACACTTCCACACCCTTGGCGTACATCGCGGTGCGCAACAACGGCATCATATTCTCCCAGCACACGGCGCCACCGATGCGCCCTACCGCGGCATCAACCACCGGCAACGTCGAACCATCACCCTTGCCCCAGATCAGCCGCTCAGTGCCGGTAGGCATCAATTTGCGATGCCTGGCCACCAACCCGCCAACCGGCTCGAAATACAGCACCGTGCAATACAACGTGCTGCCACTGCGCTCAATCACACCCAACACCAGGCTCGCCCCGGTACGCGCCGACAAGCCGGCCAGCGCTTCGGTCTCCACACCCGGCACATCAATCGCATTGGCAAAATACCGCGCAAAGGCCTCGCGCCCTTCAGGCAGGCGATACCCCAGCTGGGTGCCGAAGCCTTCACCTTTGGGATAACCCCCGAGCAACGCTTCCGGCATCACCACCAGTTGCGCACCGCTGCGCAGGATTTCGTCCTCGTAGGACAGGATCTGTTCCAGGGTCTCAGCCTTGCCACCCGGCAAGGAACCGATTTGCAGCGCAGCCACGGTAGAAACAGGCATCACGATCACTCCGTATCAATGGGGGTTGCCCATTCTCCGGCCAGCGGCAACCATGAATAAAGCCCGCTTCGCTGCTAACTGATATGAGCCATATGAATATCGCCAACGTCGATCTCAACCTGCTGAAAACCTTCGAGGCCCTGCACGACGAATCCAGTGCCAGCCGTGCCGCCCTGCGCCTTGGCGTCACGCAGTCGGCGATCAGTGCAGCCCTGCGCCGCTTGCGCGATGTGTACGGCGATCAGTTGTTCGTGCGTACCGGCCGGGGCCTGGCGCCCACCTTGCGGGCCAATCAGTTGAAGCCGGTGATCAGCGAAGCGCTGGATCGCTGCCGCCAGAGCCTGGCGATGGTGGATCCCCTGGGCAATCACTATCAGGGCCGTTCGGTGGTGGTGGGGTTATCGGATGATTTCGAAATCGCCTACGGCCGGCGGCTGATTGAAGAGATTGCCCGGCGTGCGCCAATGCTGCGGTTGATGTTCCGCCAGACCCACAGCCAGATCGTTGCCGACGCCCTGCTCGACCGCAGCCTGGACCTGGCAATCACCGCCGGCGGGTTTGCCGAGCGCCGGTTGAGCCGGCAGGTATTGGGGGAAGGCCATTACGCGTGCCTGGTGGACCCCGACAGCCTGGCGCCGGGACAACAGGCCATCGACCTCTACGAGTTCGTCAGGCGCGAGCATGTGCTGGTGTCATCCGGCGGGTTTATCGGGATCACCGACGAGGGCCTGGCCGCGCAGGGGCTGAGCCGCCACGTAGGTGCCTCGACCACGCACTTCGCGGCGCTGCCGTTCCTGCTCAAGGGCAGCCAGGCGGTGGCGACCATCCCCGGCCATGCGGCCCAGGCCATCGCGCAGATGACCGGACTGAGGGAGCTGCCTTGCCCGCTGGCGCTGCCGCGTTACCCGGTGGAGCTGGGCTGGCGCACCCAGGCGCAACTGGATCCGTTGCTGCTCAAGGTGCGCGAGGCAATCGAGGCTTGTTTTACTTCGCCGCCATCAGGCGATTGACTTCACTGCGCACCATGTTCGAGAACTCCGGCGGTGACATGCCGTCCAGTTCTGCACGCACCCATTCGGCCCATTTGCCCTTGCGCTTGGCGCGTTCGCCAAACAGGCGGGCGGCCTCACCCTTGGCCTTGCCCAGGTTGCTTTGCCAGAGGTCGTAGAGACGGGACTTTTCATCTTCCAGCGCGGCGCGCTCGGCGAGGGGCTTGTTGGCCAGATTGAAGCTCATGTTGAATTACCTGCTGCACAAATAGGTGACATCTTACACTGTAGGTTGAAATTTCCTGGCCTGGATTTCTCCTAAGCTGACCACAGGAAAAAAACTGCAACTTTTGCCCGCTTCAAACACTCCATTCTTCATCAAGCGCATTCATTGCCACATTCACCCGCAAGGAGTTAACCCAATGGCTCGCAAATCTGCCGCCCAAGCCGTCGAAGACCAAATCAAGGACCAAGCCTTCAGTGAGCTGACCGCACTGATCGAAGAATCGGACAAGCTGCTCAAAAGTAGCGCGTCACTGGTGGGGGAAGAAGGTGAAACCCTGCGTGAACAGGTCGCCATCAAGCTCAAGCAGGCGCTGGACTCGGTGTCCAACGTGCGCGAGCGCAGCAAGCCGGTGGTGGATGCCACCGAAACCTATATCGGTGGCCACCCATGGCAGACCGTGGCGATTTCCGCCGGGTTTGGCCTGGTAGTCGGCCTGTTGCTGGGCCGCCGCAACTGATCTGATGCAACGGCTGCGCCCTCCCCGGGCGCAGCTCGCTTCAGGCCTGTGCCAATACCCGCAACCGACTCAATTCCTGCGTTTCGATCTCGATCCCGCCTGACAGCGACTTCGCCCGTGTGCGATGGCGCCGATCCCCCGGCAAACGCCGCAACCCTGCCGCATGCATCTGTCGCACCAGCTCCTGGCTGCGCTCGGCGAAGCTCTGCCCGGCGGTCTTGCTAGGGTCGATCACGATCAGCAGTTGGCCGGTCCATGGGGTGCGAGCGCCGGGGTGATCGGACCAGTTGAACTCAAACGAGAAGTTACCGCCCGTGAGGGCCGCGGCCAGCAGCTCGACCATCATCGACAGGGCCGACCCCTTGTGCCCGCCAAACGGCAGCAGTGCGCCGCCTTCGAGGATCGCCTTGGGGTCCTGGGTCGGCTGGCCGAGGCTGTCCACGCCCATGCCGGGTGGCAAGCGCTCGCCCTTGCGCGCAGCAATCTGCACGTCGCCATGGGCGATGGCGCTGGTGGCCAGGTCAAACACGATCGGCAGGCCATCGGCGCGGGGCGCGGCGAAGGCAATGGGGTTGGTGCCGAACAGCGGGCGGTCGGCGCCGTGGGGCACCACGCAGGTCATGCTGTTGACCACGCTCAAGGCCACCAGGCCTTCTTCAGCAAAAGGCTCGACATCCGGCCAAAGCGCCGCGAAGTGGTGGGAGTTATGGATCGCCAGCAAGGCAATCCCGGCACTGCGGGCCTTTTCCACCAACAGCGCACGGGCGGCTTGCAGCGCGGGCTGGGCGAAGCCGTTAGCCGCATCCACCCGCACAAACCCGCTGGCCACATCCTCGACCACCGGCACCGCCTTGCCGTTGACCCAGCCACTGGCCAGGGTCGAGACGTAACCGGGGATACGGAATACACCGTGGCTGTGGGCACCGTCGCGCTCGGCGCTGGCGCAGTTCTCGGCCAGCACCTGGGCCACATCGGCCGACGTACCGTGGCGGACAAACACCTGGCGCAGCAGGTCGGTCAATTGCGCATAACTGAGTCGCTCTGATGAAGACTCGACATCCAAAGGCGATGCAGACATCTGAAGCTCCCGTTTAATTATTGGAATGGGCAACAGCGTACAAGAATCGGTCCGTCGATTAGACAGGGTTTGCCCCATGGCTGTCGACAGGGAGCGCCAGACATATCTAGCCCCTCGTGGCGCCAGGCCTGGATAGGTTGCAGGCACGCAACTCTTCAAGGATCAGGATGATGAGCCACACCCCTCTCCCGTATTTTTTCCCCGAAGCCATGCGCGTGGGCTGGAGGGCGCTGGACCGTGAGCGCCAGCTGAACATCGACAGCAGGGACATCGAGTTTCTCGGCAAGGTGTTTTTTGCCAGCGATGCAGGCCGTCGCCAACAGTCGCCGCCAATGATCGCGCAGCGCATCTGGTTGAATAAAAGCACTGCCAATGCCGTCGAACTGGCCGGCAGCTTCATGATGAGTTCAACCAGCGCCTACCCACATGCCTGGCTCTACACCCCGTACGGCGGCCTGGAAAAATTCGACAGCCCCGCCCACTTGCTGACAGCACTGACCGAGCGCTTGAAAACCCCGGACAGCGCCACGCAACTGCTGTACTTCCTGCCCTTGCAGCAACAACCATCGCCGCTACTCGACAACCGACTGGTGCTGACACCGGAGGCCATGCTCGGCGACGTATTGGGTGAACAGGAAAAAACCCTCAGACGCTATCAGGAGAATAATCGCCAGGCGCTGCTGGCGGCGTTGAAACAGTTGCCCGCCCTCGGCGCCCTGCTTTCAAAACTGCTCGAAAGCGTCTGCCGCCCACTGTTCCCCGGGCTCAGCCCCGGCGAAGCCCACGTGAGTTTTTTCGCCATACAGCCCGTTGGGCACACGGTGCCTCGCTGGCTCGACTCGCTGCAACTCAATGACGCGGTGCTGTTGTACTACCGTGAACAAGCCTGGCCCGCCGGGCAAACCCGGGAGTTCTTCCACCCCAAGCGGCCTGCCGACGCCAAGGCCCGCGACACGCAGCGTTGGGAAACCGCGATCAAACAAGCAGCCGGCCAACTGATCCCGTTCCTGCACAGTGCACTGGAGACGTTCTGGAACAGCGAGATCGCACCGGGCGTGTCGCGTCGGGCCTGGTTCGCCCGGGCCATGGCCGCCAATGCGCAACTGGATCTGCTGTTCAAGCGCCAGCAATCCATCATCAGTCCGGAGCAAAGCCGCGCATTAGCAGCGCTGTACTCTTCCCAGGGTAACGAGGCCCCCCCGAACAGCCAGACGCTGCGCGTCGAGAACGTACAGATCTGGGAGCAGCCGAGCAACGCCGTCGAGCTGGCCAGCACCTTGATGATCGGCAATTCGCAGACCTTTCTCTACACCCCCGAGAAGGGCCTGCAGGTGCTCGGGACCTACGACGACCTGATGGACACCCTCAAGGCCATGGTCAAGGCGCCAGGCTATGAAGACGACCTCTACAACCTGATGTCCCTGGAGGAGCGGGCGCTGTTTGTAGGGTTCAAGACGCCGCAGTTTTCCGGCACTCCCATCGCCGGCAATCTGTTTGAGCAGGTGCTCGAAACCATCATCGGCAAGCAGCAACAGAACCTACGCTACGCACTCGACCTGTACCGACGCACCCGCGCCGGCATTGACCCCTCGGCCTTGCTCGACTACGCGCTGGATGTGCGGTACATGATCGACAGCCACCTCCCGGGCCTGGATACCGCGGGACGCTGGACGCCTCATTCGGTACTGGCCGACCCGACTCGCCCGGTGTCGCTGGCCGCCGAACGTGCCGCCCTGCTGCAAAAGCAGATGACCGATATCCAGGACACGCTGGCAACCCAGGTGCGAGCGCAACCCACATTGGCCAACACCGTCAATCAGGCGCTCACCGCCGAGTTCAACCGCCGCGGCTTGGCTGGCCACGATCCCGGCAAGATCTACGTCAATCGCTACGCCGCCAGCGCAAGCGCGACACCCGCCACTGCGCCCCTGGAAAGCCAGAGCCTGCGCAGTTACTTTCTTGCGCGCCTGATACACAAGCGCGGGCCGATTCCGCAAACGCCGCACTATGGCCTTTACGCCAGCCAGGGCGATGGGGCTGTCACACCGCTGGGCGGCCTGGACATAGCGCAAGCCAACGCGGCGCTCGATGCCGCACTGGTCAAGTTTCATCACTCCAACATTGCCGATATTCCCCGCGAATACCTGGAACAGCTCAAGGCGCCGATGGCCCATGCGATGGCGGTGGCGATCCAGGGCGAAGCCAGGCTCAGGCGCCTCAACAACAGCCTGGACGCGCGTGATGAGGCGATCGTGCAAACGGTGTTTGATCTTCAACACCCTGATCGCCGCCGGCGCCAGGGCCTGGGTGGATTCATCCCGGATGCCTATGCGTTGACCGTCGAACCTGAGGGCCTGACGCAACGGGTGCCCCTGGCGCATTGCTTGATGCTCACCGAACGCGGCGGCCTGGCCCCGTCCCACTCAGGCCGGGCCGTGCTGTGGACGCCGGCGCGCGGCCTGGAGAGTTTCGCCAACGTCAGCCAATTGCAGACAGAACTGCAACGACGACTGGCCGCCCCGGACCTTCGCAGGCAGCTACTGGCCAATCTCGACCCGCGCTATCTCAAACCGCACCAGGCCTGCGCACTCGGTCAGTTCATGCTGATCAACGGCGCAGTCGCACAGCACTGCCAGCAGTCCTGGATTGATCATTACAGGGCACAACGGGCTCACTGCCTCACCCTGACGCTCTCAGGGGACGCCTTGCTGAAGCGTCTCGGGGGGCTGGAAAAGGCCTTGCCGGCCAACGACCTGAGCCATGCCTCACAAATCGCCCAGACCTTCATGGCACAACAATCACTGCCCGCCTGGCTGGGGATGGCGTCTGTCAGCCAACAGCGTCGCCATGTCGAAATCCTTGAGCAATACCGCCACAGCCTCACGGACGACAAGGACTACCTTGACGATTTCCTGCCGCTGCCAGCGTATCTCGGCAGCAAGCTCATCGACTTGTTGCAGCCCTATGACGTGCGCCCGCAAGACGTCTACATCCTGCCCAAGCTGGTATTGGCCGGCCAGCGGCAGAACCTGGTGGACTACGCCCTCAATCACGTCAGCCAGCAAGCTGCTGCATTCGATGTCGAGTCCACAGCCGCCGGCCTGACACCTGCTGTGGTGCGCCAGATCCTCGCGCGCCTGCCCCTCAAGCAGGACCACCAGGCTTGCCTGGTCGAAAAACTCACCCCGGGCAAGCCGGGCGCAGACGTGCGGGAGCGCCGGTTTATTCGGCAACTGCCCTGGCAACTGTTGCAAAATGCCCACGCGCTGAGGCTGCAGGAACTGTTATCACCCGCGGGCCTGAGCCTGGTCGAACAGGTCCTCGACATGCCGGACGCGCTCGCCCGCGCAGCGGTCGAGGGCGCGACCTCGACAGTGCGTCCGCTGGAGTTGATCGCCACGGCGGGGGCCCGGACCATCAAGACCCTTGGGGTCTACTTGATCAGCGCCGCCGAAAGCACTCCGCTGGTGATGTATGCGCCCTATGGGCCGCAACAGGCGTTCCAGGAGTTCGACAACGAGGCGGATTTGATTCGCCGGCTCAACCTGCCCGGCCCCTTGCAGGACTGGGTGATCGGTCGCCTGCCAGAGGCTGAGCAAGCCACGTATAGACACCTCTGGGCCAGCACGGTCGGGGGAACCTCGGAAATCACCCTGGGGGCCAATCCGATCAGGGGCCACGCCCTCAAGCAGTTGTACCGCGACAACATCGGATTGATCTCGAACCTGTTTGAACAGCAATCCCAGGCCAACGGCCGGTCAGCCTGGGACACCCTCAAAGCCTTGTTCAGCAGCGGACTGCAGCACGCGCAGGCGTTGCTGCCGGGCAAACTGATGGTGCCGCTGGTGATCTGGCAAAGCTACAAACTGTTCCAGGCCTCTGCCGAAGACTTGCAGCAACACCGCTGGCGCGAGGCGCTGCAAACCTTCATCGGCGGTGTCGCGCAAATGGCTTCGATCCGCGCATTGATGGATGAACCCTCGACACCAGGCACCGCCCCCGCGCAACCCGCGCCGACGCAAACGGCCAGTGCCTGGCACGACATCGACGTCACCGCCCGGGCCCGAACCCGGCTGCAAGCGTACGAAGCCTGCGACATCAGCCTGGAGGGCCTGACGGCAGGCAACACGGGCGTCTACACAGCGACGGACAACCGGCATTACCTGCCGTGCGCAGGCAAGGTCTACCGCGCCAGGCAGGTCGAAGGCCATTGGCGGCTTTTCAGTGCACGGTCCAAAGGACCGTTTATGCGCCTGGATGCCAACCGCAAATGGACCCTGGACCCAAGAGCATCAGTTCGCCGCCACGGCCCCGGGTGGAGTGCAATGATGGACCGCCGTGAGGTGCGGACAGCCGTGGACCAGGTGATGAACGTCGAGGCCCGCGGCCTCGCCGAGATTCGGCGTGTGTCGCCCTCCAGGGCCCAGGCGATCGTCGAGGCACTGGACCTGGCAACCTTCTACCTGCACAACTGCCAGCAGAACCTGAAACTGCTCGACCACCAGTATCCGCCCGTGACCCGGGTGCATCGCTTTATCAACCGCTTCTTCGGCATCCCGATAGACGCCGACACCGGCCCGGCCAAGTTTCCGGAAGCCCTCGCGCAAAAACTCATGGACACGGTGACCGCCCTCCTCGATGAGGCGCTGGAGCCGACACTCTACTCGCTCAATTCCCGGCGTTTCGTCTCCGGTGCGCATATTGCCGAACCCGAACGGCACTGGGCGTTTACCATCGACGGCGACCCGGATCGACGCATCTACCTCACTGAAAACTTCTTCAACCCGCCTACGGCCGATTTCGAAGGGCGCCTGATCAATCACTTCGACCAAAGAGCCCATGCCCGCGCGACCACCTTGATTCATGAGTTGACTCATATCGTGAGCAATACCGCCGACGTCGCCTACCTCAATTCCACATCACCTTTTTCCGACCTGATTGAAGTACAGACCCAAGCCGGTCGCGATCTTCAGGACTGGCTGCGCAACGTGCAGGAGAATGCGTACTCGATCAACACGCCTGTTGGGCAATTGTTCAAATCAACGGACGCGTGGGGGCCTACCGGATTCGACCTGGGGACCGACCCGGAAGATGACTACATCAAGCAGCAGATTCTTGCCACGACCGGAGGCGTGGACTTGAGCAACGCGCGGGGAATTTTCAAAACCAACCTGACGCGGCGGTTCAATACACAGATGGATAACGCCGACTCACTGACCTTGCTGATCACCACCCTGGGGCGCCAGTTGGACCCCGTGCCTTCGATTGCCGAAGCCACACCGTAACAGACAGGGTGCGGGCCGAACGCCCGCACCCGTCAGTTCATTCAGTCTTTCTGATCGCGCAACACATTGCCCGACTCACCATCGATGCGGAACTCATAGACCACGCCATCGGCCTTGCGCCCCTCACCTTCCCAGTAGCCATCGTTATCGGCTTCGATCTTGTAGATCTGGACGTAACCAGCCTTGGTCTTGGCGGTCTCGATGGCTTTTTCGATGGTGATCCAGCCTGCGCCCGGTTTGTCCGCCAGGGCGGCTCCAGCACTGAGCAAGGCGGTGGTTGCGACAACGGCGGCTAAGGTTTTCTTAAGCATTTTCGTGCTCCATTAGGGAATGAGTGTTACCTGTCCTGAATTTTTTAGGGCCCTGCAGACGAGAATTAGTTCCAATTGATGTGCATTCGCCATGATGGCTGTTCTCGCCGTCCTGCTGTGGAGGTTAGAATGTCGGAAATCAGGATGAGTTAATGACAGATAAGTCCCTATCAGAAGCCGAATACGACGCCATCACCGATGCCGCTGCGCACTGGTGCATGCGTCTGCACGCTGGCGATTGCACGACGGCGGAGCGTCAGGCCTTCGAGCAGTGGCACGATGCGCATCCACTGCATGCCTTCGAATACGCCGCGATGCTGGAAATCTGGGACGTTGCCGATCACTTGCCCCGCAGCGAGCCGGCCCCCGTCGTGGCGCGGCGACAACCTCGCAGCCGTTTGAGGAACTACGCGGTAGCGGCGGCGATATGCCTGGTGGCCTTGCCACTGGCGGCCTTTACCGGCTGGGAAGCAGGCTGGCTGCCCAGCTCGTACAACCATTACGAAGCTGAAAACAGCTTGCGCCAGGTCACCCTTGACGACGGCAGCCAGGTTGAACTTAACCTGGGCACCGAACTGGTCTACAGCAATTTCAAGGATCAGCGCCGGGTTACCCTGAAAAAAGGCGAGGCGTTTTTCAAGGTCAGCCATGACGCGCAACATCCGTTTATCGTCCACGCCGGGGACGGCCAGGTTCGAGTGACCGGCACTCAGTTCAATGTCTGGAAATACGAAGACCATGTGCGGGTCATGCTGCTGCAAGGCTCGGTGCTGGTGAGCAGCGACGACGCCCACAGCGGCCTGCGCCTGTCACCCGGGATGCAGGCCAGCTACAACCGTGGCGATGCCAGCCCCCAGGCCCAGCCAATTGCCCCGGGCGACACGGCCCTGGCCTGGCGTGAAGGCAAGCTGATCCTCGACAACCTGGCCCTGGCCGACGCGTTGCCGCTGATCAATCGCTACCTGAGCAAACCCGTGATGCTGGCCGACGCCGGCACCGGCGCGATCCGCATTGGTGGCATCTACAACATCAACGAGGTGTCCAACCTCGTCCCCTCCCTGCCCAAGGTCCTGCCGGTCTACCTGACCCAGAACCAGGACGGCAACCCCGTGCTCAATTCCATTCCGCGCAAAACCCCAAAGAGCTGAGCCAGGGTCATGGGCCTGCGCCCTCCTCCCGGATGCTGCCTGCGTCAAATCGTCCATTTTTGAAACACTTGCACCGGCTGAGCTGACAGCCGGCTGCGGAGTGCCGGGTTTACGGCGCGCAGTGTTTCATCCCTGAGACACCTGCCAGGCGGGCTGGACAAAGGCCCGCTGTCTCACAGTTGAAACACATCCACTGTGCATTCTATCCCCCGCGCTCATAACCCCATGAATGTCATCCCAAATTCAAAAGCGGCACAGCTCCTGCTCTCTTCCTGACAGCGCTGTTTAGGGTCAGCGCCAAGAATAAGGAATGCCGTCGTGAAGACACTTAATCCAGGCTCATTGAGCCTTCTGCTGATCAGCTGTGTACTGAGTACCAGCGTGAGCCTCCCGGTGCTCGCGGCAGGCGACGGTGTGATCGTGATTCAGCGCACCGTCCAGGGCCACATGGCTGGCCGCACCGCTGGCGTCGACCCCAACCCGGTCACCGTCAATGCCAATTCTTCTCCACAGATCCTGCGGGCCACCAGCGAGCTGAGCGACAACGACTACGCCAACATCAGCAGCGGCTCCAGCATCACTCGCGCCATCCTGCCCGGCGGCAACCTTCCCGGCTTGACCAACAACGGGGGTGGCGTAGGCCTTGGTGGCGGCGCAGCGGCCGGCCATGGTGGCGGCTCCAGCCTCTCGGGGCAGATCAACGGCTCAATCTCCCGCGGCATGGCGCCTTTGAACAATATCGGCAGCCTGATGGGAGGCCAGTGAGATGAACCATTCCTGGTTGTTCCTGGCGATCCTGGGCTGCTCGGCGGCCATGGCTGACAACAGCGCAGTGATCGACAACTCCGGCAAGCAATACGACGGCATCGTCTCGATCAACCAGGCGGCCGGCAATCAGCAACAACAGCTCAACAGCCGCGCGATTTCTGCGGGCAGCAACTCCCAGGCGGGCGGTGCCCTCAGCCAGACCATCGGCGGCGCACCGGCCGATCGCTCCCAAAACGCCAGGGTGGCGATCCAGGGCAGCTCTTTCAGCAATGGCAGCGGTGTACTGGGCGTCAACCAGTCGGCCGGGGCCAGCAACCAGATGATCAATGCGGTGCGGATCAGCGTGAATGCTGGCCCGCAAAGCATCGACGACAGCGTCATGTCGCAACAGAACGTGGCGCTGTCACCAAACTCAGGGTTCACCTCTACCACTGGCAGCCGCCAGGTCGTTACAAGCGACCAGGCCTTCACCGGCAGCCGTGGAGTGGTACAGGTGAATCAGAGTGCCGGGGTGGGGAACCGCATGGCTAACGCCCTGAACGTACAGATCCAATGATTCATTGGAGCTCGAAGCTGGACCGTACCAACACTTAACCAACTAATTAGAAGCAAGGGGAAATACCATGAAAACTACAATGGCTCTTAAACCACTGGCCTTCGCTCTCGCTGCAATCATGGCTGCCGCCGCACATGCCAACCCACCTACTCATCAGCCTACCGCTGTGGTAGCCGCCGTTTCCGATGCGCAATCGAGCAACCACAATGGCGTGCTCAACCTGGGCACCCAGAACAACGCGTCGGCCAACAACTCGTTGAACGGCAGCAGCGGCAACGCCCAGGCCAACATTGCCTCGGGTGACGGCAACCTACAAGACAACCAGACCGCCATTGCGGCCGGTGATGCAGATGCCGTGTTTGCCCAAGCTACCATTACCCAAGACAACCGCAACAACGTCTCGGTGCAAGTGGCTACCCACAACAACGCTTCGCTCAACAACTCGGCCAACGGCAGCTCCGGCAACCTGGGTGTGAGCGTTGCCGCGGGTAACTTCAACCAACAGAAAAACCAACTGGCAATTGCTTCTGCCAGTGGTGCCGCCGCCGCTGCCTCGAGCAACACCACTCAAACCAGCGTCGACAACACCTTCCTCAATACCGTGGCCACTCAGTCTGGCCCATGGGGCAGCCACACTTACCTGCCTGTCGTGAACAACGCCAGCGCCAACAACTCGCTTAATGGCTCTTCGGGCAACCTGGGCGCCAACATTGCTGCAGGCGTGGGCAATCAGCAGGGCAACACCACTGTGATTTCCTCCGGCGTACGTTTCTGATGCAACGGGGCCTTGGCGACAAGGCCCCTTTTTATTCCAGTGTCCTCCAGGCCATTCGATCATGCGGATCATCGCCCTCACCCTCCTGTTATTGCTCACCGGCCCGACTTGGGCGGGGCAAATGGCGATTGCTGCCATGCCCGGCGGTGGCGTGATCTTCAAGAAGGTCGAGAGCATCCGTGAACGCAAGTTCGCCAACCTGGTGGAACAGAAAACCGATTTCAGCTGCGGTGCCGCCGCCCTGGCCACCATCCTGCGCCAGGCCTACTGGATGGATGTGGATGAAGACCACATCATCAAGGGCATGCTGGTCAACGCCGATCAGGACCTGGTGCGTACCCAGGGCTTTTCGATGTTGGACATGAAGCGCTACCTGGAAAGCATCGGGATGCGCGCCCGGGGTTACCGGATCAATGCAGACACCCTGCTCACGGTGAAGATCCCGGTGGTGGTGTTGCTGGAGATTCGCGGCTACAAGCACTTCGTGGTGATGCAGCGCGCCGACAAGGACTGGGTGTACATCGGCGACCCGGTACTGGGCCATAAACGCTATGCCCGCGACGACTTCGTCAAAGGCTGGAATGGCATCGTCTTCGCGGTATTGGGCGAAGGTTATGACAAGACCAACGTGCTGCTCGACCCGCCCACCCCACTGACGGCGAAAAACAGAATCAATGAGTTCAGTCCGGTGCGGGACAGTGAATTGATGGACTTCGGTTTTATCCAGAGCGACTTCTTCTAGAAGCGCAATAAGGGGCAGGACGCTCCAGGAGCAAACGATGAACACTTACCGTTGGCTGACGGTCATGTGCCTGGCAGCCTCAATGCCCGCTTATGCGTCATCGGTGTTCAAACCGATTGAAATAAAGGACTCGGAACTGGCTGACCTGCGTGGTCGCTACGTGATGCCGGGGCGGATCATCAGTTTTGGCATCGTGATGAGCAGTACCTGGACCAATGCCGCCGGCGACAGCGTGACCGGCTCGGCCAGCATGAACGTCAACGCGTCGACCGTCACCCCGCAGTTCTATGTGCAGGTAACCGACAGCCCCACCAAAGTCTCGCCCAACCAGCCGAATGGCACCGGCACGGTGGTCGGTGGTGCCGGCCTGGGCAGCGGCCAGGGCGTGACCCAAAGCGTGCGCGCCGCCGGCGATGGCAACACCGCCAGCAATAACGTGAATATCAATGTGAACCAGAATGGCTTGTCGCCGGCCAATGTCGTCCAGTCCGGACAAGCCCTGGTGGCTGGCCAGTCGGTCACCGGCAGCACGGGTGCCGGCCAGGTCACGGTGTCAGCCGCCAATGGCGGGCTGCAAATGGCGATCCTGGCCAACAACAATCAGGGCAATTCGTTGCAGCAGATCGGCGCCGGGAATGTCCTGCAAGGCACGGTTTTGCAGGGTAACAGCAACTTCGTCAGCAACATGACCCAACTCAATGTGGTGCTGGGCAACAACGGTTTGAACAATTTGGGGCAGAACCTCAACCTGAATCAGCTCAGGGGCCTACGCCCTAACGGTTATTGAACTACGCTGTGCCTCGACACTTGCGCATTAGAAAGGGACGGCTTATTCCATGCATCGATCGCTATCGTTACGTGCCGTAATTTGTTTAAGCACGCTCCTGCCCGCATCCATGTTGTATGCCGCGCCGGACACCGACATAGACACATTGAAAAAGGAATTGCTGGAGCTCAAGCAACGCTACGAAGTGCAGCAAAAAGCACTGGCGGTGCTGGAGCAACGGGTACGCCAGGTGGAAGAACAACCGGTGGCGCCGCCGCCCAAACGCCTGGCCAAATCCCCGGCAGACTTCCAGAAAGGCGGCACCACGGTGGCCGGCAACACGCCGGGAGTCGGCGCGGCTGCGGCCTCGGGCGGTGCAGCCGGTGGCGCGTCCTACGGCCAGTCCCTCAAGGATGATTCGGCCCCGGCGCAGAGCGTGAGCAACTTGTATAACGAGGCCAGCGGGTTCTTTGGCAACGGCAAGTTCAGCTTTGAAACCGGCGTCACCTATTCCCGCTACGATGCCCGCCAGTTGACCCTCAACGGCTTCCTGGCGCTGGACTCGATCTTCCTCGGCAACATCAACCTGGACCGGATCAAGTCGGATAACTGGACCGTCGACCTCACGGGCCGCTACAACCTCGACAACCGCTGGCAGTTCGATATAAACGTGCCGGTGGTGTACCGCGAGTCGACCTATCAGTCCGGTGGTGCCAACGGTGGCAGCGGCACCGCGACCTCGGAACAATCGGTCACGCGTGACCCGACTATCGGCGACGTCAACTTCGGGATTGCCTACAAATTCCTCGACGAGAGCGTCAACCTGCCGGATGCCGTGGTGTCGGTGCGGGTCAAGGCGCCCACCGGCGAAGATCCGTTTGGGATCAAGCTGGTCCAGTCATCCAGCAACACCAACCTCTTCGTGCCGGAAAGCCTGCCCACCGGCAACGGTGTGTGGTCGATCACGCCGGGTATCTCGCTGGTCAAGACCTTCGACCCGGCGGTATTGTTCGGCTCGCTGTCGTACACCCACAACTTCGAAGACTCGTTCAGCGATATCAGCTCCCAGGTCGGCCAGAAGACCCCGGGGAAAGTGCAGTTGGGCGACAGCTTCCAGATCGGCGCAGGCGTGGCGTTTGCGTTGAACGAGAAGATGAGTATGTCGTTCTCGGTGTCCGACCTGGTGCAACGCAAGAGCAAGCTCAAGCCGGATGGCGGCGACTGGCAGTCAGTGGTTTCCAGCGATGCCAACGCGGGTTACTTCAATGTGGGCATGACGATTGCGGCAAGCGACAACCTGACCATCGTGCCGAACCTGGCCATCGGGATCACACCGGATGCGCCGTCGTTCAGCTTCAGCCTGAAGTTCCCGTATTACTTTTAAGGCATGACAACGGGAAAAGCCCCGCAACGATAAGGGTCGTTGCGGGGCTTTTCGGTTTACCCGCCCTAGCGGATCTGGTGTTTGTGCAGCAACCGGTAGAACGTCGGCCGGGAAACCCCCAGCACACGCGCCGCGACACTCAGGTTGTCGCTGTGCCGGTTGAGCACATCGCACAGTGCCTGGCGTTCGGCACGGTGCTTGTAATCCTCCAGTGTAGCCATCGGCAGCGCGATTGCCTGCTGGCTCTGCAATCCCAGATCAACGGCTTCGATTTGCCGCCCTTCCGCCAGTACCAGGCCCCGCCGCACGCGGTTGGCCAACTCGCGCACATTGCCCGGCCAACCGTGCTCGCCCATGGCCACCAGTGCGTCTTCACTGAAGCTGCGGGGACGGCGGCCGGTTTCCTGGCTGTAGAAGTGTGAAAAATGGTTGGCCAGCATCGCCACGTCACCGTGGCGCTCGCGCAACGGCGCGGTGACCACTTGCAGGACGTTGAGCCGGTAATACAAGTCTTCGCGAAAAGTGCCCTTTGCCACCGCGGCTTCCAGGTCGACGTGGGTGGCCGCCAACACGCGTACATCCACCGCAATCGGCTGGCTGCCGCCGACTCGCTCGATCTGTTTTTCCTGGAGAAAACGCAGCAGGTTGGCTTGCAGCTCCATGGGCAAGTCGCCGATCTCATCGAGAAACAGGGTGCCGCCGTGCGCCGCCTCGATCCGCCCCACCTTGCGCTGATGGGCACCGGTGAAGGCGCCCTTCTCATGGCCGAACAGTTCGGACTGGATCAGGTGTTCGGGAATCGCCCCGCAATTGATCGCCACAAACGGCTTGGCATGGCGCTGGGATTGGCGATGCAAGGTGCGCGCGACCAATTCCTTGCCGGTGCCGCTGTCGCCACGGATCAACACCGGGGATTCAGTGGGCGCCAGCTTGGCGAGCAGCTTGCGCAATTCCCGGATCGGACGGCTGTCCCCCAGCAACTCGTGTTCCGGCTGGCCCGCAGGCGCGTTGTTGCCCTTGCCCCGCAAGCGCGCCATGCCGAAGGCGCGGCCCAGGGTGACCTGCACCCGTGACACATCAAACGGCAAGGTATGGAAGTCGAAGAACCACTCACAGACAAAATCGCCGACATTCTGCAGGCGCAGCACTTCCTGGTTAAGCACCGCAATCCACTCGGTGCCGCTGCGGCTGATCAGTTCCTTGACCGCTTCGGGTCGCTCCAGGTGAAACGGCTGCAGGCGCAACAAACCCACGTCACAGGAGCGCTCACCCACCGACTCGAGGGCGCAGCTGTCCACGTCCCACCCCGCTGCGCGCAAACCGGGCAATAGCCGGTGGCAGTCATCACAGGGATCGACCACAAGCAGGCGGCGCGGGACAGGTGTAACAATCATGACTATTCCTTGGCGTCAAAATCGTTAAAGTTATTTAAAAACAACTATTTGCAAAGTCTGCTGGTAACCCTAGCAAGATCTTGACGCACCCTTTGTACCGATTCGCTATAAGTCGCGAACGAACCGGGTCTTTTATGTCAGTCGGGTGCGGTCAATTGCCGCGGCGTAACTTTCATGAGGCTTTCAAAATAGCCCCTTACATGACTTTAATCAGGGAAAGTTAAAAAATCTTCTTCTAACATGTGACCCGCACCCGGTGATCGTGCATCAGTACAAGTAACCAGTCGTTAGGCACGCCCAACCAACGGCTTCCACTTGAATGGGCATTTAGAGAGAAGACCCCATGAACGCCCCGCTCCGCATCAACGAAGCTCTTTTGATCGCAGACCGTGCCTTCCAGCCCTTTCAATGTGTGGCCTGGCACGATGGCAACGGCGCCCTGAGCCTGAGCGTCATCGACCGCACCAATACCCGTATCGGTAGCAAGCAGCTGTCTTCCAGCACTTATACCGACCCGGCACAGCTTGAGAACTTGCTGTTGCAGGCCCGTGCCGAACTCGACAAAGATGGCTACCAGTTGCAATCCTGGGCAATGCCCAAGTAACTGAAGCGTGCGTGAGACGGCACCCGAAAGTGTGCCGCCCGGCTGCGCAATATATTGACCCGCACTAACTCAAGTGGACAGTCAGCCATGCAAGTTGCAACTTTGCATAGCTGACTACTTATTAGTGTGGTTACCGATCAATAGGCCGAGAGAATAAACCGCTCGATGGCTTCCGCCGCACCGTCATCGACATTGCTGCCGGTCACGACGCTGGCTTGGCGCTTGACCACCTCTTCTGCCTGGCCCATGGCAATCGACAACCCCGCCACATGAAACATCGCCGGGTCATTGCCGCCATCACCGATGGCGGCTGTCTGTTGCAGTGGCACACCGAGGTGCGCCGCAAGGGTTCTCAACGCTTCACCCTTGTTGGCCTTCATGGCGGTGACATCCAGGAACACCGGCTGCGAACGCGACACCTGGGCCAATCCCTCGACCCTGGGCTGCAACTGCGCCTCAAGCTCCATCAGCAGCTGGGTATTGGTACTGGCCGCAACAATCTTGTCGACCCGATCCAGATACGGCTCGAAGCTCTCCACCACGATCGCCCCATAGCCCAGGCCGTGCTCCTCGCGAACCGCCATCGGTCCGCCGGGATCGCGACGCAGCCAGTCGCCGTCGGCGAACAGCCAGACTTCAACGTCCGGCTGCGGCGTAAACAAGGCCAACGCCACCAGCGCCGCTTCTGCCGGCAAGTGATGCGCCACCAGAATACTGCCGTCGGGATTGACCAGCGTGCCGCCGTTGAAGCCGGCAATCGGCACATCGATGCCCAGCGCTTCGACCTGCTGACGCATGGCCTTGGGCGGTCGCCCGCTGGCCAGGCTGAAAAACACCCCGGCCGCGCGCAAGGCGCGAACCGTATCAATGGTGCGCTGGCTGAGGCTGTGATCCGGATGCAGCAACGTGCCATCCATATCACTCAACACAAAACGGATGGGTTGACTCGGCAAGTCACTCATCCGAGGCTGTGCCAGGTACGGCCATCGCGGGCCAGCAACGCATCAGCCGCCGCCGGGCCGTCCTCACCCGCCTTGTAGGCCTGGATGCCGTCGTCCTGCTTCCACGCATCGAGAAAAGGCTGCACCGCACGCCAGCCGTTCTCGATGTTGTCGGCGCGCTGGAACAAGGTCTGGTCGCCGGTCATGCAGTCGTAGATCAGGGTTTCGTAACCTGTCGACGGCTGCATCTCGAAGAAGTCCTTGTAGGCAAACCCCAGTTCCACGTTGGCCATGTCCAGGGTCGGCCCGGGCTTTTTCGCCAGCAGGTCGAACCACATGCCTTCATTCGGCTGGATCTGGATCTTCAGGTACGTCGGCTTGAGTTCATCGACCTCGGTATCACGGAACTGCGCGTAAGGCGCCGGCTTGAAGCAGATGATGATCTCGGTGTCGCGGATGCTCATGCGCTTGCCGGT
This sequence comes from Pseudomonas sp. P7779, assembly GCF_013386315.1. Lineage (NCBI taxonomy): Bacteria > Pseudomonadati > Pseudomonadota > Gammaproteobacteria > Pseudomonadales > Pseudomonadaceae > Pseudomonas > Pseudomonas sp. P7779. Next base: position 18,925 of record NZ_JACARZ010000087.1, read on the forward strand.
GCGCAGGTAAAACGGCACACCCACCCAACGCCAGTTGTCGATCAACACCTTGAGGGCAACGAAGGTCTCGGTGCTGCTGTCGGGCGCAACATTGGCCTCTTCGCGGTAACCCGGCAACTGCTTGCCGCCGACTTCACCCGAGGTGTACTGGCCACGCACCGAGTTGGCCCGTGCGTCTTCCAGCGACCAGGGCCGGATGGCCCCGATCACCTTGGCCTTCTCGCCCCGCACTGCGTCGGCACCAAAGGCAGCCGGCGGTTCCATGGCGACCATCGCCAGCAACTGGAACAGGTGATTGGGCACCATGTCCCGCAGGGTGCCGGTGTGTTCGAAGAAACTGCCACGGGTTTCCACGCCGACGGTTTCGGCGGCGGTGATTTGTACGTGGTCAATGTAGTGGTTGTTCCAGAACGCCTCGAACAGCACATTGGAAAAACGGCTGATGAGGATGTTCTGGACGGTTTCCTTGCCCAGGTAATGGTCGATGCGGTAGATCTGCTTTTCGCTCATCACTTTGAGCAGGCAGGCGTTCAGCGCTTCGGCAGTGGCGAGGTCGGAGCCGAACGGCTTTTCGATCACCACCCGGCGGAACGCCTCCGGGGTTTCTTCCAGCAAGCCGGCCGCGCCGAGGCGCTGCACCACTTCGGCGAAGAAACGCGGCGCAGTGGCGAGGTAAAACACCGCGTTGCCAGTACCGCTGTCGGCAATCTTCTTGCCGATATCGGCGTAGGTGCCGTCGTCGAGGAAATCACCCTCGACGTAGCTGATGCCTTTGGCCAACTGTTCCCACAATGCAGGGTCCAGGGCGTTCTCGGCATTGCCCTTGACCTTGCTGGCAGCCTCGGTGCGAATGAAGTCCTCGAGCTTCTTGGCGAAATCGGCGTCGCTGATGGCGTTGTGATCAACGCCGACAATGCGCAAGCCATCGCCCAGCAGCCCGTCGCGGCTGAGGTTGTACAGCGCCGGCATGAGCAGGCGCTTGACCAGGTCACCGTGGGCACCAAACAGAAACAGTGTGGTGGGCGGAGCGGGTTCGGCCTTGGGTTTCTTGCCGTTGGCGGTCATTTTTTGGGAGTCTCCACATGGCCGCCAAAGCCGAAGCGCATGGCAGAAAGCATTTTGTCACCGTAGGTACTTTGCTGGCGGGAACGGAAGCGCGCGAACAGCGAGTTCGACAGCACCGGAACCGGTACCGATTGTTCCATGGCGGCCTCGATGGTCCAGCGGCCTTCGCCACTGTCGGCGACCGAGCCGGAATACCCGTCGAGCTTCGGATCGGTGGCCAGGGCGTCGGCGGTCAGGTCCAGCAGCCAGGACGACACCACGCTGCCGCGGCGCCAGACTTCGGCGATATCGGCAACATTCAGGTCGAAGCGCTGGTCTTGCGGCAGGTTCTCCGAATTCTTGGTCTTGAGGATGTCGAAACCTTCGGCGAAGGCCTGCATCATCCCGTACTCGATGCCGTTGTGGATCATCTTGACGAAGTGCCCGGAACCGGCAGGCCCTGCGTGGATATAGCCGCGCTCGGCACGGCTGTCCGCTGCGGCGGAACGGTCCTTGGTACGCGGGATGGTGCCCAGGCCCGGTGCCAGGCTTTCGAAGATCGGGTCCAGCAGCTTAACGGTCTCGGCGTCGCCGCCGATCATCATGCAGTAGCCGCGCTCCAGGCCCCAGACGCCGCCGGAGGTGCCGACGTCGACATAGTGCAGGCCTTTTTCCGACAGGGCCTTGGCCCGTCGGATGTCATCCTTATAGAAGGTGTTGCCGCCGTCGATGATCACATCACCGTCTTCAAGCAGTTGGCTCAGTTCTTCAATGGTTTTCTCGGTCGGGTCGCCTGCCGGCAGCATCACCCAGATCGCCCGGGGCTTTTGCAGCCCGGCCACCAGGCCTGCCAGGTCAGCAACGCCCGTGGCGCCCTCGCCTGCCAGACCTTTTACGAATGCTTCATTGCGGTCGTAAACCACGGTGGTATGCCCATTGAGCATCAGGCGCCGCGCAATGTTGCCACCCATGCGGCCTAGTCCAATAATCCCCAGTTGCATGTGCTGATGCTCCTTACTACGAATAAATGTGTGTCACAGTTTATAGCGCAATGAGGCTAATGAGGGTTAGTCCAGAGCGGATTGGCATAGTTTCATGACAAAAAGTGGCCATCCTTTCGCCTTCAGTGGGTTAAAAGTCACAACGACCATCAAAAATAAAAAAGTTCCCTTCATTAAAAAAAGAATTCAGAATTGCCCCGACTGTTGCCGAGAGCCTCGATTCAAGCGCTCTGGCACCGCGATAGACCGGCTATTTGCGAGGTAAGCAATGAGCACTGCACACATGACCCGTCCGCCACAGACCCTCTACGTCACCATTCGCCGCGATGAATTGCGCCAGTTGAAAAACGAGCGCGACCAACTGCAGCAGGAAGTCATGCGTTTGCGCTCGCACCTGCAGGGCCAGCTCAATCAGCCGACCGGCACCCAGCCCGCACTTTGCTGAACGTGGGCTGAACGAACCGTTCAGGAATAACTCACGAAGTTTTCACATCCCCCTCCCGATACTCCCGCCGAATAGGGCCGCGCTACGTGCGCAGGCCCTCTGTTTGCGTGCATCCCTGCGCGTTGACACTGAAATTATCGGGTTGGAGCGCTGGATGGCGATGTTCAAACGCAGCACTACGTCTGCGAAAGGTTTTGATTGGGCCGGCCTCGGCTGGATGTTTCTGTTCTTCTGGTATTTCTCGGGCATTACCCAACTGCTGATCCAACTGACCGGCACCTCCGGCTTCAGTGGTTTCCGCCAGGCATTCTTCATGAGCGCCCTGTGGCTGGCGCCGATGCTGTTGTTCCCACGTCGCGCGCGCCTGGTGGCGGGGCTGATTGGCGTGGTGCTGTGGGCCTGTTCCATGGCCAGCCTGGGTTATTTCTTCATCTACCAGCAGGAATTCTCTCAAAGCGTCATCTTCATCATGTTCGAGTCGAACATCTCTGAAGCCGGCGAATACGCCACCCAATACTTTGCCTGGTGGATCGTGCTGGCGTTCATTGCCCACACCGCCATGGCCGTTTTCCTGTGGACCCGCGTACGCCCGGTTTACCTGCCACGTGGCCAGGCCATGCTGGCGGCTGCCGCAATCGTGATTGCCATCGTCGGCTACCCGCTGGTCAAGCAGATCGCCAAGAGCGAGACCATGGAACTGGCCATCGACCGCTTCGAAACCCGTATCGAGCCGGCAGTGCCATGGCAGATGATCGTCGCCTACCGCCGCTACACCGAACAACTGGATAACATGCAAGGCATGCTGACCAGCGCCAGCAAGATCCCGCCCCTGACCAACCTCAAGGACAGCATGGCCGGCCAGCCGTCGACCCTGGTGCTGGTGATCGGCGAGTCCACCAACCGCCAGCGCATGAGCCTGTATGGCTACCCGCGCAACACCACGCCGGAACTGGACAAGCTGCGGGACCAACTGGCGGTGTTCGACAACGTCATTACCCCGCGCCCGTACACCATCGAGGCGCTGCAACAGGTGCTGACCTTCGCTGACGAAGAAAACCCGGACCTGTACCTCAAGACCCCGTCCATCGTCAGCGTGATGAAGCAGGCCGGCTACAAGACCTTCTGGATCACCAACCAGCAGACCATGACCAAGCGCAACACCATGCTCACGACCTTCTCCGAACAGGCCGACGAGCAGGTGTACCTGAACAACAACCGCAACCAGAATGCGCGCCAGTATGACGGCGACGTGCTGGAGCCGTTTGCCAAGGCCATGTCCGACACCGCCGAACGCAAATTCATCGTGGTGCACCTGCTGGGTACCCACATGAGCTACCAGTACCGCTACCCGCCGACCTTCGACAAGTTCACCGACCGCCAGGGTGTGCCTGAGGGGGTCAGCGACGCACAGTTGCCGACCTACAACAGCTACGACAATGCGGTGCTGTACAACGATTTCGTGGTGTCGAGCCTGATCAAGGACTACGCCAAGACCGATCCGAACGGTTTCCTGCTGTACCTTTCCGACCACGGCGAAGACGTGTTCGATTCGGCCGGCCACAACACCCTGGGCCGTAACGAAGGCAAACCGACAGCACCGATGTACACCATTCCGTTCATGGCCTACGCATCACCCAAGTGGCGTGAAAGCCATGACTGGAGTTTTGCCGGTGACTTGCAGCGCCCTTACACCAGCTCGCAGCTGATCCATACCTGGGCCGACATGGCCGGGTTGAGCTTCGACGAACTGGACCACAGCAAGAGCCTGGTCAGTGACAGCTTCAAGCCTCGGCCACGGATGATTGGCGACCCGTATGCACGCCAGCAAAAACCGCTGATTGATTTCAGCCTGATCAAGCCCAAGCCAGACGCCGTCAACGTGGTCGTCAAGTAGCTTGAATCGCCCGGGTTTCATCCGCGCAAAGCGGTGAAACCCGATTTGGCGGCAACGTTAAGATAATAATTATTCTCGTTTAGCGCTAAAGTTCCCCGCCTCCTTTCGTCTTTGAGCCAATGGCATTTTTCATAGACGACAAGGAGTTCGCCGCGATGTTCGCGCCTATTACCCGTTCCATGACCTTGACCCTGGGCCTCTTCAGCGTGGTGCTGAGCCCGGACCTGCTGGCCGAAAACGACCCCGACCAGGACTCCCAAGCGCCGGCCAAAGCCCTGGAACTGGGCAGCACCAGCATCACCGCCGAAGGCCTTGGCGCCAACACCGAACACACCGGTGCCTACACCACAGGCTCAATGGGCACCGCCACCCGGCTGAACCTGTCCATCAAGGAAACCCCGCAATCGGTCTCGGTGATCACCCGCCAGCAGATGGACGACTTCAACCTCAACACCCTGACCGAAGTGATGCGCCAGACCACCGGCGTGGTGGTGCAGCACCTGGACTCCGACCGGGTCGGCTATTCCTCGCGCGGCTACGGCATCACCAACTTCCAGATTGACGGCATGCTCAACACCTTCGGCCGCATGAAGTCCGATGCCGACACCATCATCTACGACCGGGTCGAAGTGGTCCGCGGCGCCACCGGCCTGACCACCGGCGCCGGCGACCCCTCGGCCACGGTCAATATGGTGCGCAAACGTCCGACCGCACAGTGGCAGGCCAAGACAGGCGTCAGTGGCGGCTCCCACGACAATTACTACAGCTACCTGGACGTTGGCGGCCCCCTGGCGTTTGATGGGCGCCTGCGCGGCCGCACGGTGCTCGCCTACCGTGACACCCAGTCCTACCGCGACAACTACGCGCTGCAACGGGAAGTCGGCTACGGCATCCTTGAAGGCGACCTGACCGACGACACGGTGCTGGCGGTGGGCTTCGATTACCAGAACAAGCATGTGCAGGGCACCGCGTGGGGCACCTTGCCCTACTGGAACAGCGACGGCAGCAAAGCCAGGCTGCCCCGCTCCGCCAACATCGCGGCCCACTGGAGTTCCTGGCCGCTGAAAGATGAAACCACCTTCGCTACCCTCGACCACCGCCTGGCGGGTGACTGGCACCTGAAGGCCGCCTATACCCACCGTGAAAGCGACACCGACGGCAAGGTCTATTACGGCGGCTCAGGCTTCCCGAATGCCGACCGCAGCGGCATGACCGCCTGGACCAGCCACATGCTCGGCACCTCGAAAATGGACGTGGTCGACTTGAACCTGTCCGGGTCCTATGCCCTGCTGGGTCGTGAGCACGAATTGATGGTGGGTTACGGCGAGTCCGAGCAGCGTGACGCTTCGCCACACCTGCGCAGCGGCACGGTGCCGAAGGACTACACCAGCATCGACGATTGGAAACACATGGGCGGGATCGGCAAATTCCCCGACACCAACACCGGCCTCAAGGGCGAACAAGGCAGCACCCGGCAAAAGGCCGGCTACCTGGCCACCCGCCTGAGCCTGACCGATCGCCTGCATGCGGTATTGGGCAGCCGCTACGGCAGCTGGGAGATCGAGAGCACCACCTACAACTACAACAGGGACACTGACCAGTTCCTCGGTACGTCAAAATCCAGCCAGACCCACAACGACATGTGGACACCCTACGCCGGCCTGCTCTACGACCTGACCCCGGAGTACACCGTCTACGCCAGCTACACCGACATCTTCAACCCGCAGGAAGAACGCAACGCCGGCAAGCAATACCTGGAGCCGGTGGTAGGCAGCAACTATGAAGTGGGCATCAAGGGCAGCCTGCTGGAAGAGCGCCTGAACCTGGCGGCCGCGTACTTCTGGAGCAAACAGGACAACGTCGCGGAACTGGACAGTTTGACCCCACCGGATCCGGAGACCGGTGAGCAGTTCTTCACATCCGGCGGCAAAGGCAACAAGGTTCAGGGTTTCGAGGTAGAGGTGTCCGGAGAGGTGCGCCCCGACTGGAACCTGACCGCCGGATACACCTACACCCACTCCCTGAACGGTGACAAGCAGCGCAACAACACCCACCTGCCGCTGAACCTGTTGCGCGTGTCCACGGCCTACCGCCTGCCCGGCGAATGGCACGCGCTGACGGTCGGCGGCGCGGTGAATTGGCAAAGCGACTTCTACGACTTCGCCTATCGCCCGGTTGGCCGGGACACCAATGGAGCCTTGATCAGGGAGCGCACCCGGATTACCCAGCAGGCCTATACCGTGGTCAACCTGATGTCGCGCTATGAGTTCGATGACCACTTGTCGGCGTCACTTAATATCAACAACCTATTTGATAAAAAATATTACGAGCGCGTCGGCTTCTATAACGGCGTGTATTGGGGAGACCCGCGCTCTATCAGCGTTGCACTGGACTGGAAGCTCTGAATTCATCGCGGCTAAAGATTGGAAGTTAACGAAATCGTTAACTTTCGGTCAGCGCGAGGTTAACCCTTACTTAATATCATTGGCCCACAGTCTCCCCATCCCGCCGCTGATGACAACGCGCGGACCCAACACACTTACTGAGACACTGCCATGAAATTTTCGACTGTTATCCTTGCCGGCCTGATGACCATGACTTCCGTAGCCGCCTTTGCAGAAGGCGGATCAGAGCGCTCGAAGGAGTTCTACAACAACTTCACCTTCGTTCAGCAACAGACTCACGGTGCTGCCCAGCAAACCGCAATGGCTGACGGCAAGACCGAAAAGCCGGCAACGGCCGACCAAACTACCAACACACCGAACAGCTGATTTACCCGCAGTACCTGTGCTATTCCGCTCTGATAGCCAAGGTCAATTTGGCGCCACTTTCTGGCGCCTTTTTTTTCCTTTAATTAAATAAACATTAATTAAAGCGGTTTGCTCCAGAACAACATCCGGCCATGTTGCGGATCAAATACCGAATCATCAAACCCAAACTTTCGATACGCCGACTGCGCCACAGCGTTGCCTTCAAGCACCTCGAGGGTGATCTTGCAGCAACCGCGCTGGCGAGCAATTTCCTCGACCTTTTGCAGCATCTTCTGACTCAGCCCCAGGCCACGGAATTGATCCATCACCACCACGTCGTGCACGTTGACCAGCGGGCGGCAGGCAAAGGTGGAAAACCCTTCAAAGCAGTTCACCAGGCCGGCCGGCGTACCGCCGACAAAGGCCAGCACACTGAACGCGTGGGTACGCTTGGCCAGCTCTGCCGGCAGTTGCTGCAAGCGGTCGGCCGGCAGGCTGTGGCCACCGCCCATGGGGTCTTCGGCGTAATGATTGAGCACCAGGCCAATGGCCTCGGCGTGTACCGGATTGGTGTAGCTGGCTTGCAGCACCAGGATGTCTGCGCTGTCCATTTCCTTCCTCGTTAACGGTGCGACAGGGACTCGGTCCCCATAAAAGGGCTCGATTGTAAGCGTGGTGCAGGCATTAGATGAAGGAGATTAACTACATTTGCCCGCGTGAAAGCGCGCCAGGCTCGCCAAACCGTGCCAGTTGCATCTCCTGCAGGCGGCTCAGGGTGCGGCGGAATGGAAACTCCAGGTAACCCTCGGTGTAGAGGCTTTCCAGCGGCACCCGGGCCTCGATGTACAGCGGCACCTTGCGGTCGTAGCACTCGTCCACCAACGCGATGAAACGCCGGACGCTGTCGTCATGCACCGACAGTTCCGGCAGTTCCCGGTCCCCGGCGTCCACCCGTTCGGCAGCGTCTTCGGTGCCACGGGCGATTCGTCCCGGGCGCTTTTGCGCGCTGAGGTTGGGCACCTCGCCGAGCAAAATGGCCTTGAACCGATCACACAGCAGCATGAAATCCATCGCCGCCAACGGCTGTTCACACAGGTCGGCGTAGCGACACCACAGCACGGTTTCACTGGACTGCACTGCCACGATGCAGCGGTAGCCGACAGCAACCGGGTCGCTGCTCACTGCCTGTCCGGCGCTCAACTGGCGAAACACCTCGGCCAACGCGTCGGGCTGGTCGACCCAGTAACGCTGCAGTGCGGTGCCCGGGTGCAGCCGATGATCCTCCCCGCCATCGACTGCCACCACCCGCATATGCTGTTTGATCGCCTCGATTCCCGGCAGGAAACGATCCCGGTTGAAACCGTCGGCGTACAGCTGGTCCGGTGGCTGGTTGGACGTGCAGACCATCACCACGCCTTCCTCGAACATCACCTGGAACAGCCGGCCGAGGATGATGGCGTCACCAATGTCGTTGACAAACAACTCATCGAAACACAGCACCCGCACTTCCCGGCTCAGTTCGCGGGCCAGGGCCTGCAAGGGATCGTGGGTGCCCGTTAGCTGGAATGAACGTTGGTGCACCCAGCCCATGAAGTGATGAAAATGCTGGCGCCGCGCTGGCACTCCCAGGCTTTGGTAGAACTGGTCCATCAGCCAGGTCTTGCCCCGGCCGACCGGGCCCCACAGGTACACCCCGGTGATGGGCCCATGGCCGTGGTGCAAGGCCTGATGGCAGTCCTGCAACGCTTGCACCGCTTCACGCTGGGCGTCGTCGGGGACAAAACCCTGTTCGGTGATGGCGTGCTGATAGGCGGCAAGTGGCGAGTCGAAAGTCATGCCCGGCAGTATGCCATGACGGCTACAGGGAAATATCCAATCGGGCAATCTTGCCGTGTTCATTGAGGCGGAAGGTATAGCGTAGCTCCAGCGGGCTGCCGGGAAAGCTGCCGGTGATCAGGTTGCTGACCAGCACCTTGCCCGTGCGGTGCTGCACATTCAGCACCTGGACCCTGGGCTGGTAACGACGCCCGGTGTCTTCCATCCAGCGGGCGATGGCGGCTGTACCGACCCGGTGCTCGCCTTCGTCGAACACGTTGGCATCTTCGGCGAAACAGTCGGCCACCAGCGAGGTGTCGCCGGCATTCGCCGCGGCAATGTAGGTTGCAATAGCCGGGGCCAGTTCAGGGGTGGGTTGGGACATGGTGACAGCTCCTTTTTAGTGATTTATGAAGCCATCCTAAAGCAGCGTTGTGTCAGTTCTTGTCAGGAGTGAACGGCCCGGATTCGTTCTGTTCCATCAGCTTGCGCCAGCCCCGCAACCAATCGCTGCGGCGCCCCGGATACCGTTCACCTTGCAGGCGCGCGGCGGCCACTCGGTCGGTGCGGAAGGTGCGATAGGACCCACGCAATTCACACCACGCGACGATCACCCGCACTTCGTTGAGAAAGCCCAGGGCCAGGGGCCAGATCAGGCGCTGGCTGGCAGTCTGGCTGGCATCGGCGTAGTCGATGTGCAGCTTGGCCTGGCCGCGAATGGCCTCGCGGAACACATTCAACGGCACGCGGTTTTCCGGGTAGCCGAAGCCTGGCGGGCCCGGCAGCACCGTCGGATTGCGCAAGGCTTCCTGGGCAGCCGGGTCAAGCACGTCGGCGATCTTTGCAAGCGCATTGGCCGCCGCCTGGCTCAGTACGTCATCACCGCGCTGGTCGACATACCGCAAGCCCAGCACGATGGCTTCGGTCTCGTCGGCATTGAGCATCAGCGGCGGCAGGAACAGGCCCGCACGCAGCACATAGCCCACGCCCGCCTCGCCGTAGATCGGTGCGCCCAACGCGGTCAGTTCGGCGATATCGCGGTACAGCGTGCGCTCGGAAATCTCCAGTTCTGCCGCCAGCACGGCGGCCGTCACCGGGCGCTTTTTGCCCCGCAGGACTTGCAACAAGGTCAACAAACGACTGGTACGCGACACGTTGATCATGCTCGAAAAAGAAAGGTGGTGCAGCTTAGCAGAGGCCTCCGTCAGAAAGTGTCAGGAGCAGGCCCCCTTCCCTTCAGCCGCCAAAAAAGCCCCTTGACGAAATATATGACTAGCATCATATTTAATAGATGTTGCGAAACATTTAAACCAACCACAGCGTCAGGAGTTTCGGTATGCGCAATAAAGTCTTTGGCCGTCGCAGCGGCCTGCGGGTTTCAGAGCTGGCCCTGGGTACCGCCAATTTCGGCACAGGCTGGGGCCACGGCGCCGAGCGCGACGAGTCCAAGCGAATCTACGACGGCTATCTGGAGGCCGGCGGAAACTTCCTCGATACCGCCAACGGCTACCAGTTCGGCCAATCGGAAGTACTGCTCGGCGAGTTCATTGCCTCGGAACGCGACCGCTTGGTGATCGCCAGCAAATACACCCTGCGCACCCAGCCTCAAGACGAAGGCACCCTCAAGCTTGGCAACAACCGCAAGAACATGGTGCGCGCCGTCGAAGGAAGCCTGAAACGCTTGAACACCGACCACATCGACCTGTTCTGGGCGCATATCAGCGACAACGTCACGCCGATGGAAGAGATCCTGCGGGGTTTTGATGACCTGGTGCGTGCCGGCAAGATCCACTACGCGGGGCTGTCCAACTTCCCCGCCTGGCGCATTGCCCGCGCCGACCTGCTCGCTGAAGTGCGCGGCTTTGCACCCCTGGTAGCGATCCAGACCGAATACAGCCTGGCCGAACGCACCGCTGACCGGGAGCTGCTGCCCATGGCCGAAGCCCTGGGCCTGGCCGCGACTTTATGGTCACCGCTGGGGGGTGGTTTTCTGACCGGGAAGTACCGCAACAGCCAGGACGATACCCGCGCCAGCAAGCTGGGGATTTTGGTCCACGCTGAAAAAAGCGCACGGGAAACGGCAGTGCTCGACACCCTGCTGGCGGTTGCCGGTGAACTGGACGCCACGCCGACTCACATCGCCATCGCCTGGCTGCGGGAAAAGGCCCGTCGTTCTACCACCGCGCTGATTCCGATCCTGGGGCCGCGTACCCGCGAACAGCTGGACGGCACCCTGGGTGCGTTGAGTGTGCAACTCTCGGCTGAGCAAGTGGACCGTCTGGATGCTGCCAGCGCGATACCGCTGGGCGTGCCCCACGAGATGATCGCGGAGCGCTTCCCACGTTATACGGACGATGATGCACAAGACCTGCGCTGGCCGCCGGTTATCTAAGACCCGTTGTGGCGAGGGAGCTTGCTCCCGCTGGGCTGCGTAGCGGCCCCAAAATCTTGGGAGCGCTGCGCACTCCAGCGGGAGCAAGCTCCCTCGCCACAGATGCAGTACTCAGCCTCAGTTATGCGAGGCTTTTGCTCACCACTTCAAACACATCGCTGGACAGCTCGCCCGAAGCGCGAATCCGCTCCAGCTCGCCTTTCATCAGCGCCTGCCGCACGCTGTCGTACTTGCGCCAGCGGGTCAACGGCGCCAATTGCCGCGAAGCAATCTGGGGGTTGAAGCCATTCAACTGGATCACCAGGTCCGCCAGGAACCGATAACCCGAACCATCCGCCGCGTGGAAGTTGATCAGGTTCTGCCCGGCAAACGCGCCCACCAGTGCCCGCACCTTGTTCGGGTTCTTGATGTTGAACGCAGGGTGCTGCATCAACGTCTTGACCCGCTCCAGCGCGCCCGGCAAACCATTGCCCGCCTGCACGCTGAACCACTGGTCCATGACCAGCGGGTTGTCCTTGAAGTTCTCGGCAAACACCGCCAGCGCCTTGGCTTTCTCTTCTTCGAACGGCGAGTTGACCAGCACCGCCAGGGCCGTCAGGCGCTCGGTCATGTTGTCGCACGCGTCGAACTGTTCAAGGGTCGCCGCCAGCACTTCCGGCTTGCCGCTGAGCATCAGGTACGACAGCGCAATGTTCTGCAAGGCGCGACGGGCAAAGTGTTCCGCCTCGGCCACATACGGGGTTTTCTTCGACAGGTCGCGATTGGCCTGGTAACGCAGCCACAGGCCTTCGAACAGGTTGTCGGCCAACTGCTTGCGAGCAAACTCGCGGGCCGCGTGGATGGCGTCGACATCCGCCACTTCGCTGATTTCGGTCAGGTAGGCTTCGCTCGGCAGCGAGAGCATCTCGGCGACCATCGCCTGGTCCAGGCTTTCGTCGCTCAATACGCTGCGCAGTGCAGTGATCAGGCGTTGATCCAGCACCAGCGCCTTGCCCTGCTGATGTTGGGCGATCAGCTCCTGCAACACCTGCACCGACAGCTGCTGGCCGGCGTCCCAGCGATTGAAGCCATCGCTGTCGTGCTGCATCAGGAACATCAGTTGGTCGCGGTTATACGGGAAGCTCAGCTTCACCGGCGCCGAGAAGCCACGCAGCAGCGACGGCAGCGGGTGCTCGGCGATGTCGACAAAGGTGAAGGTCTGTTCGGCTTCGGTCACCGAGATCACGCGGGACGTGGCGCCGGCAGCGGTTTCACCGGCCAGGCGCAAGGCGATGCCCGCGCCCTTCCCGTCCAGCAGGCCCAGCTCAACCGGAATCACGAACGGCAGTTTTTCCACCTTGTCCGGGGTTTCCGGGCAGCTTTGACGGAAGGTCAGGCTGTAGGTTTTAGCCACCGCGTCGTAGGACTCGCTCACCGCCAGGCGTGGCGTACCGGCCTGGCTGTACCAGCGCTTGAACTGGGTCAGGTCAGCGCCGTTGGCGTCTTCCATGGCCTTGATGAAGTCATCGCAGGTCACAGCCTGGCCGTCGTGGCGTTCGAAGTACAGGTCGCTGCCTTTGCGGAACCCTTCGGCGCCGAGCAAGGTTTGGATCATACGGACGACTTCCGAGCCCTTTTCGTACACGGTCAGGGTGTAGAAGTTGGAGATCTCGATAAAGCCGTCCGGACGCACGGCGTGGGCCATGGGGCCGGCATCTTCGGCGAACTGGTGAGTGCGCAGATAAGCCACGTCCTGGATGCGCTTGACGGTGGCCGAATTCATGTCGGCAGAGAACTGCGAATCACGGAACACCGTGAAGCCTTCCTTCAGCGACAGCTGGAACCAGTCGCGGCAGGTCACGCGGTTGCCCGACCAGTTGTGGAAGTATTCGTGGGCAACAATCGCCTCGACCCGTTGGTGCGCGGCGTCGGTGGCGGTTTCGGCACGGGCCAGCACGGCGCTGGAGTTAAAGATGTTGAGGCCCTTGTTTTCCATGGCGCCCATGTTGAAGTCGTTGACCGCGACGATCATGAAGATGTCGAGGTCGTACTCACGGCCATAGACTTCTTCGTCCCAGCGCATGGATTTCTTCAGGCTGTTCATGGCGTGCTGGCACTTGTCGATGTTTTCCGGCTCGACATAGATACGCAGCGCCACGGTGCGCTCGGTCATGGTGGTGAAGGTGTCTTCGACACACCACAAATCACCGGCCACCAGTGCAAACAGGTACGCCGGTTTCTTGAACGGGTCTTCCCAGGTCGCCCAGTGCCGGCCATCTTCGCCAGGGCCGGAAGCAATCGGGTTGCCATTGGACAGCAATACCGGATAGCTGTGCTGCTCGGCGATCACCGTGGTGGTGAACACGCTCATCACGTCCGGGCGGTCGAGGTAATAAGTGATCTTGCGGAAACCTTCGGCCTCGCACTGGGTGCAGAACATGCCGCCGGATTTGTACAGGCCTTCCAGGGCGGTGTTGGTTTCCGGGTGGATCTTCACCGTGGTGTCGAGGGTGAAGGTCGCGCTGGTGGGGTGCACGGTCAGGTGGCTGTCGCTCAACTGGTAGTCGGCGTCGGTCAGTTCCTGGTCGGCCAGGTTCACCGACAGCAGCTCCAGCTGCTGTCCATCCAGCACCAGCGGCGGCAGGCCGGCGCCGCGCTCGGGGTTGCGGCGCATCACCAGCTGCGCGTGGACCAGGCTATGGTCCTCGAACAACTCGAAGGTCAGGTGCGTCTCGTCGATCAGGTAATCCGGCGCCTGATAGTCCTTCAGGTAAATCATCTTCGGCTGTTCGGTGCGCATGTCTGTCGTCCTTCTACTGATGCACGGCGAGCTGGTAGGCCGTGTATTTACGAATATTGATCACGCCGGTATCGAAGATCAGGTATTGGCCCTTGATCCCCATCAGCGTGCCTTCGGCAATCGGGTTCTTGTCCAGGTTGAAGCTGACGATCTTGGTCGGATACTGCTCGATCGGGTAGCGGATTTCGATCGGTTCGATGTCGGTCACCGGTTGGATGGCCTGCAGGCCAAAGCGTTCCTGCAAACCGAGCATGCCTTCGGCACAGCTGGCGAACAGTTCGTCGCGCACCTGCGCAAGGTCGACGGCCTGGGCATCGCCCTTGAGCAGCGCGCGCCAGTTGGTCTTGTCGGCCACCTGGCTGCGGAACAGGTCTTCGACGAAGCCCGACTGCTGGCGCGTGGCAACGCGCATGATCGGCAGCGCCTGGCTGGCGCCCTGGTCGAGCCAGCGGGTCGGCAGCTGGCTGGCGCGGGTGATGCCGACCTTGATCCCCGACGAGTTCGCCAGGTACACCACGTGGTCGGTCATGCAGAATTTTTCACCCCAGGCCGGATCGCGGCAGGTGCCGGCGTCGTAATGGCAGCGCTCGGGGCTCATGATGCACAGGTCGCACTGGGCCAGTTTGGTCATGCACGGGTAGCAGTAACCCTGGCTGAAACTGGTCTTGGTCTTGCGACCGCAATGGGTGCAATGGATCGCACCGAGGTATTCCAGGCGCACGGTAGTGCCGATCAATGGATTGACCGGCACCTCGGTGTCGCCCAGGCGAAACGCGTATTGAACGGTCGGCTCACCCAACTGCGCCGACATCTTGCTGACTGCACCACGGCCAATCTCAATCAATGGATGGCATCCGACTTGAACAGGATGTTCGGCACCGGCGCCGACTTCGAGGCGCATTCCTGCGGGCCCATGTAGCCGGTGCGCTGGTCTTCCGGCAGGTTCTGCAGTTCCCAGGCGATCACCGCCTGCAACGACAATTCACGCTGCTCGGCGGTGAGCTTGCGGCCATCGGACCATTTGCCGATTTCCACGGCGAGCTTGAGGCTCTCGTAGATGTCCGGGGTGATGTTTTCGATCATTTCGACAAAAGAGGACATAAGACTCTTCCTTAACTAAATAGGAGACATTTTGCGGCGGCTGTACAAGCCACACAACAAACCGGTCAGGCAACCCATCACCAGGCCACCCACGTGGGCCGCGTTGGCGATTTCGCCGAAGCCGATCATCGAGACCAGGCCCGACAGGCACAGCACCAGCCACACCAGCATCATCACCAACACCCCGCGAGGCAGGCGATACATCGGATTCGGCGACACCCACTGATAGATCCAGCAATGCCCGAGCAAGCCATACAGCACGCCGGACAACCCGCCAAACAGGCCGGGACCACCAAAATAGTATTGAGCGTAGTTCGACACCAGGCTGAACAGCAGGGTCAGGCCCAGCAGGTTGATGCTGCCCTGGCGCAACTCGATGCGCCGCCCCAGTTCCCAGTACCACATGCCGTTCATGGCCAG
Source organism: Pseudomonas sp. P7779 (assembly GCF_013386315.1). NCBI lineage: Bacteria > Pseudomonadati > Pseudomonadota > Gammaproteobacteria > Pseudomonadales > Pseudomonadaceae > Pseudomonas > Pseudomonas sp. P7779. The sequence continues at coordinate 34,566 of NZ_JACARZ010000087.1, forward strand.
GTGCAGGATGCCGAAGTGGATCAACATCGGCGTGACGAGGCGCCACCACTGTCCCGACGCCAGGCTGTCGGTCAATGGCGTGAAACGGATGTACTCGCCTGCCACGCTGAACGGCAGGAAGGTCAGCCAGCTCATGGCTTGCAGGTTATCCCCCAGCAACGTAACGGCGCCGACGATGATGCTCAGCAGCAACACCAACGCGGTCACCGGGCTGTGGCGAAGCTGCTGGGCAAACCCGGGCCGCCTGGTCGACGTCGCCTGCTCGGGAATGTCCAGTTGCTGGTCCGGGTCACCGGCCGGAAAGCGCTGATACAGGACCTTCACGTCTTCACTGATGGAGTCAGGCACCCACAGCACCTGCTCCCCGGCTTCTTCGCTGACGCGATGGGGCACTTGCATGCGTTGCAGAAGCTTGACGAAACCACTCAAATCCACCGCCAGCGGCAGGCGTAATACAGCAACGGTACTCATGAAATAACCTCAGGGCGCTCGACATCGACCCAAACAAATTTACGCGGGTCCAGGCGGGTTTCCTGATCCAGCCGGTACGCCACCAACTTGCCGTACAGCACCGCGCTGTAGTCCAGGCAGGCCAGGTTCGGGCGGATCGGCGCCGGTTTGCCGCTGCGCCAGTAGTGGCCGACGAACAGCAATGGCTCGTCGACGCCGTAGCGCAGCAGGGAATTCTTTTCAGTGGACGACAGCGGCGTGGCGGCCACCGGTTCCGGCAGCGCATCGGGCTGAAACACGATGTCGCCGTAGGTTTTCGGGTCGTCTTCCCAGAACTTGGTACGGAAGAACGAGCGCGTCAGGCCGTCGCCGCCGGTGAGGGTCAAGCCGTCCGGCAGGCGCATGTCGGTGCCGCGCAACAGGCGGTCGAAGGCATTGCTGGCGAAACTGCCAGGCACGGCGGCGGCTTGCAAGAAGTGTTCGTCGATGCAGCCGTCCGGGAAATGCGCGCGCAGGGGCTCGATAAAGCCGTTGTCCCAGCAAGCGTGCACTACGCGGAATCGCCCGGCGTCGACAAACAGCGGCATGTCATAGAACCAGCCGAGGAAATCGTGCCAGTCTGCCGGGTGCTGTTCGAACTGGGTCAGGGTCTCGTGGATCAACCGCGCGTGGCGTGGCGTGTGCTCGCGCACAAACTGCTTGCCGCTGCCTGGGGCGGCGGGCGTGCTCCAGCCCAGCGCGTTGAACTCATGGTTGCCCATGATGCACAGTGCCTGGCCGGCCTCGGTCATGTCGTGGACGATATGCAGCGCCTCGCGAATGCGCGGGCCACGGTCGATGATATCGCCGAGGAACACGGCCATTCGCAACGGATGGCGCCAGGTGCCGCCCTGCTTGTGGTAACCCAATCGGTCGAGCAAGTGCTCAAGGGTATGAGCGCAACCGTGCACGTCACCAATCAGGTCGTAGCTACGCGCGGGATCGAGCATCAGTCGCCTCCACCCCCCAAGCGGCTGCCCCAGCCCAGCTTGGTCCGGCACACTTCGTAGTAGTTGTGGTCCAGCGGGTGGATCAACCGCAACTTCTGTGCCTTTTTGCTCACGGTGATGGTGTCACCGGGGGCGCAGGTGAAATGGTTCTGCCCGTCGCAGGAGACTTGCGGGTAGATCTGCATGTCTTTTGACACCACGATTTTCAGCTCACTGTTGCCATCGACCACGATAGGCCTGCTGGACAACATATGGGGATACATCGGCACGATCACAATGGCATCCAGCTTGGGATGCATGATCGGCCCACCGGCCGACAGCGCGTAGGCCGTGGACCCGGTCGGCGTGGCGACGATCAGGCCGTCGGCCTTCTGGCTGCACACGAACTGGCCGTCGATGTACAACTCGAACTCGATCATCCGCGTCGACTTGCCGGGGTGCAGCACCACATCGTTGAGGGCGTCGCCCTGGCCGATGGCTTCGCCGTGGCGGCGCACTTCGGCTTGCAGCAGGAAGCGGTTTTCCACCAGGTAGTGGCCGTCCAGCACCTTGGCCACTTCGACTTCCAGCTCGTCGGGGCGAATATCGGTGAGGAACCCCAGGCTTCCACGGTTGATCCCCAGCACCGGCACGTTATGCCGCGCCAGCGCCCGGGCGGCGCCCAGCAGGCTGCCGTCGCCGCCCACCACGATCACCATGTCGCAGACTTCACCGAGCATCTTGCGCGACGAGGTCTGCAGGCCATGGCCCGGGAGGATTTCAGCGATGGTGTCTTCGAGGATCACGTGCAGGTGGCGCTCGAGCAGAAACTTTTTCAGTCGGCGGACGGTGTCCAGCACCTGGGTACTGCCCAGGCGACCGATAATGCCGATATTGCGAAATTGCTCCATGGGGCTCCTGCGGGGTTCGGGTTCTGCAAAAAAGAACGATTATGGGCGAAAGCCGGCGTTACACAAAATCCTTTGTCGCCGCAAACCCCAGACGACAACGGTTCTCAGCCCCCTTCCCGGCTGTAAAAGGCTATGCTCGGACCATGACTCTGTTCCCTGATTTGCAGCACCTGCCCCGCCAACTGCGTCACCCCGAGGTGCGCGATCTCGCGTGGGTGATGCTCGCCCCGCCGATGCTCGCGCAAACGCCGTGGCCACAACGCCACCCGCTGACCGGCAGCGACTGGGTGCAGGCGCCGCATTTGCTGGAGCAGTGGCTGCGCCAGCTGGACCAGGACAGCAGTGCCTTGCTGCATTGGCTGAGCCAGGCACGCACCCGCCGGCTGGGGTTGTATTACGAACGGCTGTGGCAATTCGCCGTGCAACATGCGCCGGGCGTGGAGCTGCTGGCGGCCAACCTGCCGATCCGCCAGGCCGGGCATACCCTGGGCGAGCTGGACATGCTGCTGCGCGACCGTGACGGTGTGCATCATCTGGAACTGGCGATCAAACTCTACCTCGGGCCCCAGGACGGTGATGGCCGGGACACCGCGCAATGGCTCGGCCCCGGCTGCCACGACCGGCTCGACCGCAAGCTGGCCCACCTGGCCCAGCACCAACTGCCGATTTCCGCCCGGCCGGAGAGCCGCGAAGTCCTGGCCGCGCTGGATATCCAGACCTTTGATGCCCATCTGTGGCTGGGCGGTTATCTGCTCTACCCATGGCCGGGCATGGCGCAGGCGCCGCAGGGCGCGCATCCCCAACACCTGAATGGCCGCTGGCTGCATCAGCGCGATTGGTCGAGGTTTATCGAGCAAAGCCCGGCAGGACGCTGGCAACCGCTGCCCCGCCACGCATGGCTGGCGCCGGCGCACTACCCGGCGAACGAAGCCTGGGACGCGGCCCGGATGCAACACTGGCTGACCGAGCTGGACCCCATGGCGCCCGCGCAGTTGCTGGTGCGCCTGGTGGAAAACAGCGAAGGCGAATGGGAAGAAGCCGAACGGTTGTTTCTGGTGGCGGATCTGTGGCCGAACGTGCCGGCGCTTACAGGTTATCGATATGCCGATAGTCAATCTGTAACCCCATAGCCAGCTGCTTTGAACGGCCCAACCGAATCGGGCCGCGCTCGATGTCCACCAGCAAGCCCGGGCAGTCCAGCGGCGGCAAACCCGCCACATCCTTCAGCCGCCCATCGGTGATCACCAGCAACCGCTGCTGCTCCACCGGGTAACGCTTGCGACGAGCCGCCAACCAGTGCCCCGCTTCGTTCAGCGCTGCCAACAATGGCGTGCCACCGCCTGCACCGAGGCCATCAAGCCAATGACCAAGCCCTTTTGCCGCCTTTAATCCCTGCACCTGCCACTTTGGCGATTGCCCGCTCGCGGTGAGCAACGCCATGCGCGCCCGCTGTCGATAGGCATCGTCGAACAGTTGGGCCAGTAATCCCTTGGCATCACTCAGCGCCTGATGCCGCCGGGTTGAGGCCGAAGCATCGACAATCACCAGCCACAGCTCATGGGGCGTACGGCTACGCAGTTGATACAGCAAATCTTCGCGGCGTTGCGGCCGCCCGCCGAGCAAGGTACCCGGCCAGTTGATCGAACCTTCGGCCGCGCTGCGCGCCTGGCCACGCCGGCCCTTGTTCAGTCGACCCGCCTTGGGCCGTGCATCCGCCCCTGCGTCAGGTTTGGGGCGGATGCCTAGGGCTTTTTTGGCCAGGTGGGCACATCACGGCGAGCGCCTATCGGCAAGGCGGGTGCGGGCATGTTGCCCCACTGGCCCTGGTCTTCAGGTGCATCATTGGGCTTGGGTGATTGACCGCCAGCGGGCGGCGTTGCAGGCGGGGATTGCTCCTGACGACGATGGCGCAGGGCAAATTCCGCGACCGCTTCGATATCTTCTTCGCTGATAGCCGTCGCGCCCCGCCAGGCCGCATGGGCACGTGCGCCACGCAGCCAGACCAGGTCGGCGCGCAAGCCATCGACCCCAGCGGCAAAGCAGCGCTCGGTAATCTGCGCCAGCGCCTGGTCATCCAACGGGATGCTATCCAGCAAGGCGCGGGCCCGGGTGCAGCGCTCACGCAACGCGGCCTGCCGGTCGGCCCATTGCCCGCAGAAACCCTGAGGGTCGCTGTCGAAATCCAGGCGGCGACGGATGATCTGCCCGCGTTCGGCCGGCTGGGTGTGCCCGCTCAGCGCTACGTTGAAACCAAACCGGTCGAGCAATTGCGGGCGCAGCTCGCCCTCTTCCGGGTTCATGGTGCCGATCAGCACAAAACGCGCCGAATGCCGGTGGGAAATCCCGTCGCGCTCGATCAGGTTGGTGCCGCTGGCGGCCACGTCCAGCAGCAGGTCCACCAGGTGGTCGGGCAGCAGGTTGACTTCATCGACATAGAGCACGCCGCCGTCGGCCTTGGCCAGCACGCCGGGGGAAAACTGTGCGCGGCCCTCACTGAGTGCCGCGTCCAGATCGAGTGTGCCCACCAGCCGCTCCTCGGTGGCGCCCAACGGCAGCGTGACGAACTGGCCGCTGGCGAGCAGGTCCGCCAGGCCACGGGCCAGGGTGGACTTGGCCATGCCCCGCGGGCCTTCAATCAGCACGCCACCGATCTTCGGGTCGATGGCCGTCAGGCACAGGGCCAGTTTCAAGTCGTCGGCGCCGACCACGGCGGACAGCGGGAAATGTGGAATGTCGGTCATCAACTGCCTTCTTCTATATCCAACAACAGGTTTTCCAACGCCTCGCGGTACGCCCCAGGCTCCTGCCACATGCCGCGTTGCTGGGCTTCAAGCATGCGTTCGGTCATGTCCCGCAGGGCATCCGGGTTGTGCTGCTGCACAAAGGCGCGGGTGTCCGGGTCCAGCAAGTAGGCATCCGCCAGCAACGCGTATTGATGATCGTCGATCAACGCCGTCGTAGCGTCGAACGCGAACAGATTATCCACGGTGGCCGCCATCTCGAACGCGCCTTTATAGCCGTGGCGCTTCACCCCTTCGATCCACTTCGGGTTGGCCGCCCGGGCACGAATCACCCGGTTCAACTCTTCCTTCAACGTGCGGACTTTCGGCAAGTCCGGCTGGCTGTGGTCACCATGATAGCTGGCGGCCTTGTCGCCGCTAAGGGTTTCCACGGCTGCAAGCATGCCGCCCTGGAATTGGTAGTAATCATTGGAGTCGAGCAGGTCATGCTCGCGGTTGTCCTGGTTCTGCAACACCGCCTGCACCTGGCTCAAACGCTGGGCAAACTGTTCGCGGGCGGCGGTGCCTTCGTCGGAGCCGCCATAGGCGTAGCCGCCCCAGTTCAGGTAAACCTCGGCCAGGTCTTCGCGGCTCTGCCACAAGCGCCCATCAATCGCGCCCTGCACGCCGGCACCATAGGCACCGGGCTTGGCACCGAAGATCCGCCAACCAGCCTGCTTCGCCGCCGCGTCCTCGTCCAGGCCCGACAGGCGCAAAGCCTCGCGCTCACTGCGCACCTTGGCCGCCAGCGGGTTCAGGTCATCCGGTTCGTCCAGCGCAGCCACGGCTTGCACCGCCGCATCGAACAGGCGGATCAGGTTGGCGAATGCATCGCGGAAGAAGCCCGACACGCGCAAGGTCACATCCACCCGTGGCCGGTCCAGTAGGCTGATGGGCAGGATTTCAAAGTCATCCACCCGCTGGCTGCCCGTGGCCCATACCGGGCGCACGCCCATCAGCGCCATGGCCTGGGCGATATCGTCGCCACCGGTGCGCATGGTGGCGGTGCCCCACACCGACAGGCCGAGCTGGCGCAAGTGGTCGCCATGATCCTGCAGGTGACGCTCAAGAATCAGGTTCGCCGACTGGAAGCCGATGCGCCAGGCAGTGGTGGTGGGCAGGTTGCGCACATCCACCGAGAAAAAGTTACGACCGGTAGGCAACACGTCCAGACGGCCCCGGCTCGGCGCGCCGCTGGGCCCGGCCGGGACGAAGCGCCCGCTCAAGGCATCCAGCAACCCGCGCATTTCCGCCGGGCCGCAGGCATCCAGGCGTGGCGCGACGACGATGCGCAAGCTCTCGATCACCGCCTTGACGTCTTCCCAGCCGGGCTCTTCAAGCTGCTCCACGGCACCTTCCAGCGCCTGCTCGATCAAGCGCGCGGCATACAGCTCCAGGCGTTCACGGGTGTCGCCGGCAGTGCGCCACAACTGCGTGTCGATCTTCTGCAACACCACTGGCCGGCGCCCGGTCCACGGCTCGGCCAGGGCGCAGTCCAGCGGATCGAAGCCCAGGTCGAAGGCCTTGGCCAATACCCGCAGCAGGCTCGATTGCGGCCCGCGCCCATCGCCACGCGGAATACGCAACAACGCCAGCAAGGTGTCGATGCGCAAGCGGCCCTCGGGTGACTCGCCGAAAATGTGCAGGCCATCGCGAATCTGCGACTCCTTCAAGTCACACAGGTAGGTGTCCAGGCGCGGCAGCCAGATCGCCGCATCGGCGTCGCTGTCGAGGTTTTCGTCCAGGGCCAGTTCCTGGTCGATGCGGGTTTCGCGCACCAGCTTGAGGATGTCCTTTTGCAGTTCGCGGGCACGTCGTGGGTCGAGCAATTGCGCTTCGTAATACTCGTCGGCCAGCAGCTCCAGGTCGCGCAGCGGCCCGTAGGTTTCGGCGCGGGTCAGCGGCGGCATCAGGTGATCGATGATCACGGCCTGGGTGCGGCGCTTGGCCTGGGCGCCCTCGCCCGGGTCATTGACGATAAACGGGTAGATATTCGGCAGCGGCCCCAGTAGTGCGTCGGGCCAGCAGTTCTCGGAAAGCCCGACGCCCTTGCCCGGCAGCCATTCCAGGTTGCCGTGCTTGCCAACGTGGATCACGCCGTGGGCGCCGTAGGTGTGGCGCAACCAGAAGTAGAACGCCAGGTAGCCATGGGGCGGCACCAGGTCCGGGTCGTGATAAACGGCACTGGCGTCGACCTGGTAACCCCGGACCGGCTGGATGCCGACGAAGGTCAGGCCCAAACGCAGGCCCGCGATCATCATGCGCCCGTCGCGGAACATCGGATCGCTATGAGGCGTACCCCAGCGTGCCAACACGGCCTGGCGATTGGACTCGGGCAAGCGGTTGAACATCGCCTCGTAGTCATCCAGCGCCAGGCTCTGATGACACGGACGCAAGTCGAGGCTGTCCAGGTCGTTGCTGACGCCGCCCAAGAGCGCCTGGATCAGTGCCGTTCCACTTTCCGGCAGCTCGTCCGGCAGCGGATAACCTTGGATTTTCAGTGCCCGCAGGATATTCAGCGCGGCGGCTGGGGTGTCGAGACCCACGCCGTTGCCGATACGTCCGTCCCGGGTCGGGTAGTTGGCGAGGATCAGCGCGATACGCTTTTCGCCATTCGGCACCCGCGCCAGTTCGACCCAGCGCCGCGCCAGTTCGGCGACAAAGTCCATGCGCTCCGGCTGTGCGCGATAGCACACCACATCCGACTGGCTGCGCTCGCTGCGCCAGGCCAGGTCCTTGAAGCTGATGGGCCGGCTGATGATGCGCCCGTCCAGTTCCGGCAACGCGATGTGCATCGCCAGGTCACGTGGGCCGAGGCCTTGCTCGCTGGCCTGCCAGCCGGGCTCGTTGTCCTGGGCGCAAATCGCCTGGATCACCGGGATATTGCGGCGAAACGGCCGCAGGTGCGGCGCTTCGGGGCTGGACTGGGCAAAACCGGTGGTGTTCAGAATCACCGAGGCGTGCACCTCGTCCAGTAAATCCTCGACCACGGTCAGGCAGCCGGGCTCTTTCAAACTGGCCACCGCCATCGGCAGCGGGTTGAGACCCGCGGCCTGCAAGCGCTGGCAAAAAACATCAATAAAGCCGGTGTTGGCCGCCTGCAAATGGGAGCGGTAGAACAGCACCGCCGCCACGGGAAAATCAGCTTGCCAGTCAGCCTGCCAATCGTTGAGACGGGCATTGGCTTTATGCGGATGATAAATCGCCGTGCGCGGCAGGGTTTGCGGCTCGCTCCAGGCGTAATCGCGGCCAAGGTAGCCGGCGGCCAGGCAACGATAGAAATCCAGCGCATTCCCCAAACCACCCTGGCGCAGGAAGTGCCAGAGCCGGTCACGTTCCTCGGCGCCCACGGTGCTGAGGCCACTGAGTTCCGGGTCCGGGCGATCATCCCCCGGCACCAGGATCAGCTGCACGCCGCGCTCGGCCAACTCCACCAGGCGCTCGATACCGTAGCGCCAATAACCGATGCCGCCGTGCAGCGAAATCAGGATGACCTTGGCGTGGCGCAGCACCTCATCCACATACAGGTCGACCGAAGCATGGTTCTGCACCTGCATCGGGTTGGCCAGGCGCAGGCTCGGGTAATCATCGGGCAACTGCTGGGCCGCTTCGGCCAGCAGCGCCAGGCTGGAATCACCGCTGCACAGGATCACCAGCTCGGCGGGGGTTTGCCCAAGGTCGGCGATGTTGTCATCCGAAACGAAACCGCCGGGCTGGGTCCTGAGCAGATGCATGGTTTAAACGCTGAGGGCAGCGCGCAGTTGCGCTTCGAGCAACGCGGCGTCGAGTTCCTGGCCGATCAGCACCAGGTGCGTGGCGCGCGGCTCATCGGCGCGCCAGGCGCGGTCGAAGTGCTTGTCGAAACGCGTGCCCACGCCCTGGATCAGCAGGCGCATCGGCTTGTTCGGGATCGCCGCGAAGCCCTTGACCCGCAGGATGCCGTGCTTGACCACCAGTTGGGTCAGGGCGTCCAGCAGCAGGCTTTCGTCGGCCTGGGGCAGTTCGATGGAGATGGAGTCGAAGGCATCGTGGTCGTGGTCGTCTTCACCTTCGTGGTGATGATCGTGATGGCTGTGGCGGCCATCGATGTGTTCTTCCGAGCCCGCGCCCAGGCCGATCAATACGTCCAGCGGCAGGCGACCGCTGCTGGCTTCGATGATTTTTACCGCCGGCGGCAGTTCTTCTGCCACTTCCAGGCGCACACGGGCCAGGTCTTCAGGGCTGATCAGGTCGGACTTGTTGAGGATCACCAGATCGGCGCTGGCCAGTTGGTCAGCGAACAGCTCGTGCAGGGGGGATTCGTGGTCCAGGTTCGGGTCGAGCTTGCGCTGGGCGTCAACCTGGTCCGGGAAGGCGGCGAACGTGCCGGCGGCCACGGCTGGGCTGTCGACCACGGTGATCACGGCGTCAACGGTGCAGGCGCTGCGGATTTCCGGCCACTGGAACGCCTGGACCAAGGGTTTTGGCAGGGCCAGGCCCGAGGTTTCGATGAGGATATGGTCGAGGTCGCCGCGACGGGCCACCAGTTCGCGCATCACCGGGAAGAACTCTTCCTGGACCGTGCAGCACAGGCAGCCATTGGCCAATTCGTAGACGCGGCCGTTCGCCTCTTCTTCGGTACAGCCGATGGAGCATTGCTTGAGGATTTCACCGTCAATGCCCAGCTCGCCGAACTCGTTGACGATCACCGCGATGCGGCGCCCCTGGGCGTTATCCAGCATGTGGCGCAGCAAGGTGGTCTTGCCCGAGCCGAGGAAGCCGGTAACGATGGTGACGGGGAGTTTGGCCAGTGTTTTCATCGGATGCCCTTTGGGGCGGGCATACGGGACGAGTGGCCCTGCGCAGGTGCGCAGAAGCAGAATTCGCCACCGGATCACCCCGCCCGGTTGAAGTAGAAAATCGGTTGCGAGGCAGGTCTCCTGGCTTGGGGCTTGCCGGCGGTGATGCCGGCGCTGGCTGCGCCTTCCCGCCTTGTTCAGGCAGTGGCGTGGCAGTCAGATAAACCCTTTACAGTTGCGGGGGCAGCCGCGGCATTGACCGCGTTCCCTTCTTAGCTTCGGCCTGGGCCGAAGAACCTCGAAGGTGCAAGGCTACGCAGTGCGCGGGGACGGGTCAATGTCCGAGCGTTTGGCACTAAGCAGCGCCAGGCGCTCCAGCATGCCTTCGCTCGCCGCCGGACCGGCCTGGACGCTGCATTGCTCGACGGACACGCGTGCACCGTCGGCGTCCACCACCGCCACTTCCACCGGGCGCCGGGTTTTCCGGTCGACCAATTGCAGACTTTCACCTTCGTTGGCGAAATGGCGGTTGCCCCAGCCGATGAACGCCATGATCACCACCCGGAAATCCTCGCCAACCGGCGTCGGTACGTACTCGAAACGGGGCGGCCGCTCGCTGTATTGCCGGCGCTCCAGCAGCCCCGCTTCCACCAGGCTGTTGAGCCGGCGGGTGAGCATGTTCGGAGCGATTTCCAGGCTCTGGGAAAACTCGTCAAAACGCCGCAACCCTTGCAGCGCGTCGCGCATGATCAGGATGCTCCACCACTCGCCTACCCGTTCCACTCCACGGGCTACCGGGCATTCGGCATTCACCAGCGACTTACGTTGCATTGCAGTTCCTCTGTGGGGCGGCTACGGAAATTTCAGCTATCGGATGTTACTTTCATAATGATAGTTTCGTCCATGCATTGCTACCAACCTGAAATTTGCGGAGCTAAGCGATCATGAGTAAGCGAATTGTTGTGACCGGCATGGGTGCAGTGACACCGCTGGCAACCGGCGTGGAACAGACCTGGAAGCGCCTGCTGGCCGGTGAATCCGGGATTCGCAGGCTACCCGAGGCATTGATCGGCGACCTGGCAATCAGCATCGGCGGCCAAGTGTTGGACCGCATCCAGGACCCTGAAGCCGGCTTTGACCCGGACACTGTCATCCCGGCCAAGGAACAACGCAAGATGGACCGGTTCATCGTGTTTGCCCTGGCCGCCGCGCAAGAGGCCCTGGCCCAGGCTGGCTGGAGTCCGCAGACGCCATCGCAGCAGGAACGTACCGCGACAATCATCGCCTCCGGCGTGGGTGGTTTTCCCGCGATTGCCGAGGCCGTTCGTACGGCTGACAGCAAAGGGCCTCGCCGCCTGTCGCCGTTCACGATCCCGTCATTCCTCGGCAACATGGCGGCCGGGCACGTGTCGATCCAGCATCAACTGAAAGGTCCGCTGGGCTCCCCCGTCACTGCCTGCGCCGCCGGCGTACAGGCGATTGGTGATGCTGCGCGAATGATCCGTGCCGGCGAAATCGACATCGCCGTGTGTGGCGGCGCCGAAGCCTGCATCCACCGGGTCAGCCTCGGCGGTTTTGCTGCGGCGCGTGCGCTGTCCAGCGATTACAACGACACGCCGGCATTGGCTTCCCGCCCGTTTGATCAAGGCCGCGACGGGTTTGTGATGGGCGAAGGTGCCGGGCTGTTGGTGATCGAGGAACTGGAGCATGCATTGGCTCGTGGGGCGACGCCTATCGCAGAGCTGGTGGGCTACGGCACCAGCGCCGACGCCTATCACATGACCTCGGGCCCGGAAGATGGCTCGGGTGCACGCAGGGCAATGGAATTGGCGATCGCGCAGGCCGGAATCAGCGCCGCACAGATCCAGCACTTGAACGCCCATGCCACGTCGACCCCCGTAGGCGACAACGGCGAACTGGCAGCGATCAATACGCTGTTCGGTGCAAATGCCAGCGTCGCGATCAGCGCCACCAAGTCGGCGACCGGCCATCTGTTGGGCGCCGCGGGCGGGATCGAGGCGATCTTCACCGTGCTCGCCCTGCGCGACCAGATTGCCCCGGCGACCCTCAACCTGGATAACCCGGACCCCGCCGCCGATGGGCTGGATATGGTCCGGGGCCAAGCTCGGTCGTTGCCGATTGAATACGCGATTTCCAATGGGTTTGGATTCGGCGGCGTGAATGCCAGCGTGCTGTTCAAACGCTGGCAATAACCCGGCGATTTGACGCCCATCGCCCGCCCATGCTCTCCTACACATCTTGTTTCGGGTGCCCTTCACAGGGTGAAACGGGAAACCGGTGAGTCATGTTCCTTTACTCAAGGGCGTGACGAGTCCGGTGCTGCCCCCGCAACGGTAAGCGAGTGAAGCATCAAAACCACTGTGCCTCTACGGCATGGGAAGGTGATGCTTTCAAGGCCCAGGCCCCTCGCAAGCCCGGAGACCGGCCCGAAAAAATCAGATAACAAACCCGCGGTGGGCGGGCGCTGTTCAGAACCCTGCGTGCCTGGCTCGCGGGGTTTTCATGCGCTCGTGTCACCCTGAAACCCTGAAGGGACGCGCCATGTCGATCATCAGCAGCACCGCCTCTACCGCCAGCACCACCGCCACCCTGAGCCAACGCCTGACTGCCGCCATCGGCGCGTCGATCCTCGGCGCGTGCCTGGTGTATTTCGCCGGTTTCTCGCACATCGAAGCGGTGCACAACGCCGCCCACGATACCCGCCACAGCGCTGCGTTCCCGTGCCACTGAGACCTGCCGACATGATCAAGCGTATTGCCCAAACCGCAGGTTTCACCGGCCTCCTGGCCGCCTTGCTGCTGACCTTGCTGCAAAGCTTCTGGGTTGCCCCGCTGATCCTGCAGGCGGAAACCTTCGAAAACGCCCCGGCCGCGACCGAAGTGCATGAACATGCCGATGCCACGGCCCACACCCACGACGCTGAAGCCTGGGAGGCGGAAGATGGCTGGCAGCGTGTGCTGTCGACTACGGGCGGCAACCTGGTGGTCGCCGTAGGTTTTGCCCTGATGCTTGCCGGCCTGTACACCCTGCGTGCACCGACCCGTACGGCCCAAGGCCTGCTATGGGGCCTGGCCGGTTACGCCACCTTTGTGTTGGCGCCGACCCTGGGCTTGCCGCCTGAATTGCCGGGGACTGCAGCGGCAGACCTGGCGCAACGGCAAATCTGGTGGATCGGCACTGCCGCTTCGACCGCTGCCGGTATTGCGCTGATCGTGTTCGGTCGTAACTGGCTGCTGAAAATCCTGGGCGTGGCGATCCTGGCTGTGCCCCATGTGATTGGCGCACCACAGCCGGAAGTCCACTCGATGCTGGCGCCGGAGGCTCTGGAAGCTCAATTCAAGATCGCCTCGCAGTTGACCAACGTTGCCTTCTGGCTGGCGCTGGGCTTGATCAGTGCCTGGCTGTTTCGCCGTAACCGTGATGGTCAGTATTCGGCATGATCCTGGCGGTTGGCCTGGGGTGTCAGCGGGGTTGTTCTGTCGACATCCTGCGTGAACTGTTCAACGCCGCCCTCGCCGAGGGTGGCATTGAGCGTCAGCGCATCACTGCGTTGGCCAGTCTTGATCGCAAGCGGGATGAGCCGGGGTTGCTGGCACTGGCTCAGGTTCTGGATTTGCCGTTGGTATTTTTCAGTGCGGAGCAATTGGCGCCCTATGAAGATCGACTGAGCCATAAGTCCGAGACGGTTTTTGCTCATACCGGCTGCTACGGCATTGCTGAAAGTGCCGCCCTGGCCCTGGCAGAACAGCTGTCTCAAAGCCCTGCCACCCTGCTGATCACCCGCAAAAAAACCGCCCAGGCCACCTTTGCATTGGCTTGCGCCGGCTGAATTCCCGATAATCGTCAGCTTTGATCATGAGCAATCTTCATCTGGAAGGCTGCTCGCGTGCTTTTTTTCACAGGAATGAATCCATGACTGTCTTTTTCATCGGCGCAGGCCCAGGCGATCCGGAATTGATCACGGTCAAGGGGCAGCGGCTGATTCGCAGTTGCCCGGTGATTATCTATGCCGGCTCGCTGGTACCGGCGGCGGTGCTTGAGGGGCATCAGGCGGAGCTGGTGGTTAACAGTGCGGAGTTGCATCTGGAGCAGATCATTGGGCTGATCAAGACGGCCCATGAGAAAGGCCAGGATGTGGCGCGGGTGCATTCCGGGGATCCGAGTTTGTACGGGGCGATTGGGGAGCAGATTCGGCTGTTGCGGGAGCTTGGGATTGGGTTTCAGATCATTCCCGGAGTGACGGCGGTGGCGGCGTGTGCGGCGTTGTTGGAGGCTGAGCTGACGTTGCCGGACATTGCGCAGAGTGTGATTTTGACGCGGTATGCGGATAAGACGGCGATGCCTGAGGGTGAGGTGTTCAGTAGCCTGGCGCAGCATGGGACGACCATGGCGATTCACCTGGGGGTGAATCATCTGGAGAAGATCGTGGCTGAGTTGGTGCCTCACTATGGGGAGGATTGTCCGATTGCGGTGGTGCATCGGGCGACCTGGCCGGATCAGGATTGGGCCATTGGTACGCTGGCGGATATTGCCGGGAAGGTGGCAGCCAAGGGGTTTCGGCGTACGGCGTTGATTCTGGTGGGTCGGGTTTTGGCCAGTGACAGTTTTGGTGAGTCGTCGTTGTATCGCGCGGGGCATGCGCATTTGTATCGGCCCTGAGGGGGGATGGGGTACATATCCGTTATTTAGGTAACGGCAGCTTATGGTTCCGCTCTTAC